>CAJOCT010000001.1:0-74307 GCA_905236725.1 uncultured Selenomonadaceae bacterium
CGCCGCGTTCGCAACGATTACCTGTACAATATTTTTCGCCGTTGGAAAAAATTTGCATCGTCAATCTGCAATTATTTTCACATTTTCCGCAACGAAAACCTTTTGTTTCGACAGAAAAATTTTCTAATTCTTCAGGCGAAAGTAAAGTCGAACTTTCATTACGCATTTCGCATTTCGCATTATTCATTGCCAACAAGGCAGCACCATAAGCACCCATTAAACCTGCAATATCAGGACGAATTACATTTTTTCCGAGAATTTTTTCAATCGAACGCAAAACCGCATCGTTATAAAAAGTTCCGCCTTGAACGACAATATTTTCTCCCAAGTCTTCAACATTTTTTAACTGCAAAACTTTGAAAAGCGCATTTTTAATAACAGAAAGCGCAATTCCCGCAGAAATATCATCAACGCTCGCGCCTTCTTTTTGAGCCTGTTTAACTTTCGAGTTCATAAAAACAGTGCAACGTGTGTTTTTTGAGTCGAGAGCTTTTTTTGCAAAATCCGCGACAGAAATATTTAAACCTTGTGCGAAATTTTGAATAAAACTGCCGCAACCAGCCGAGCAAGCCTCATTGAGCGTAATATTTCCGATCGTGCCGTCTTTCACGAAAAAACATTTCATATCTTGCCCGCCGATGTCGAGAACAAAACTTACTTCGGGACAAAATTCTTGTGCGGCGGTAAGGTGAGCAAAAGTTTCGACTTCGGAGCCGTCGGCGTGAAGAGCGGCTTTAACAATATTTTCGCCGTAACCTGTCGTGAAAACTTTTGAAATTTTTGCAGTCGCAGGAATTTTTTTATAAAAATCTTTAATTTGATTGATGACAGTTTTTAAAGGCGTGCCTTCGTTCGAGCCGTAACTTGTGAATAAAATTTGTTTGTCTTCGCCGATTGCGCAAATTTTCGCAGTCGTAGAGCCCGCATCAATTCCGACAAAAATTTTTCCGGAATAATTTTCCAAATTACCGCGACGAACTTTATTTTTTTCATGGCGAGCGCGGAAATTTTTTAAATCAGTTTCATTTTCAAACAAAACAAAATCTGATTTTTTAATTTCGTTTTGAGAAATTTTTTCTGCGAGTTTGATAGAATTTTCGAGTTCGGCGACAGAAAAATTTTTCGCTTCGTCAGAAAGAGCCGCACCTGTTGCAACAAAAAAATTTCCGTCCGAAGTTTCAACGACTTTTTCAGGTGAAAGTTTCAAAGTTTCGATAAATCTTTTTTTGAGTTCAGGCAGAAAATGTAAAGGTCCGCCCAAAAAAGCAACTGCGCCGTCGATAGGTCTGCCCTGAGCGAGATTTCCGATAGTTTGATTGACAACCGCCTGAAAAATCGAAAGCGCGATGTCAGCTTTTTTTGCGCCGTCATTCATCAACGCTTGAATGTCAGTTTTCGCAAAAACTCCGCAACGGCTGGCGATTGTATAAATTTGTTTGCCTTTTTCTGCGAGAGAATTTAAACCGAGCGCGTCAGTTGACAAAAGACTTGCCATGTGGTCGATAAATGAACCTGTACCGCCGGCGCAAACTCCGTTCATTCGAACTTCGGGAGTTTTTCCGAGATAAATAATTTTTGCATCTTCGCCGCCGAGTTCGATAACAGTTTCAGTTTGCGGAATAAAATTTTCGACGGCAGTTTGACAGGCGATAACTTCCTGAACGAAAGGCAGAGAAATTTTTTTAGCAATGCCCATGCCTGCCGAACCTGCAAGCGCGATTTTAAATTTTGTTTCGCCGACAATATTTTTCAAATTTTCCAGAGTATTTGTGAGCGCGGAAGAAATTTCCGAAAAATGCCGCGAATATTCTTTGAAAATAATTTTTTTTGCGTCGTCCAGCACGACAGATTTAATAGTGGTTGAGCCGATGTCGATTCCGACTTTCATAAAAAAATCACCTCGCGCAGAATTTTATATTTCGGCAAGGTGATTGTCAATTTTTTATTCAGTTATGTTTCAGGAAAAATTTCAACAACATAAATCTAAAACTAAGTCAGAAATGTCTTTTAATCTTTTACCTCCAACCAAATTGTCCAAAGTCTCAATTATGTCTTCGCGACCATTTTTTCCAAACTCTTGCACAGCTTCAATCAATTCATAAAGCGCGAAATGATAAACACAATCTAAATCACCTGTACCGAGTGCTAAAGATGCCAAGCGCGAAGGCAAATTTTCGCCGGTTACAACTGCTATATGTGGCAAATGTCCTTTGCGATTTCTGATTAAATTTAATGCCTCATTTCTGCTGTTTTGCGCTCTGTCACTTCGCATTGTCCATTTAGCAGAAATTGATGCGTGTAGGATCGGTTTGCCTCCGCAAATTTTTCTCAAGTCGGATTTTTTACAAACTGCATCGTTCACAAAAATTTTTTCAAAATTTATTTCGTTGTCACTGCATAAATTTCTGTAAATCACAATGTCCGGCGCAATCATGTAGTCATTGCCCAACACTGTTTCAAGTTTTTTATTTTCGTGAATAATTTCAGCTAGGTAAGACAAATGTTCATACTGCGCGAAGTCTGAAGCTTTTATTTTGTTTTGGTTGCCTAAATTTAAAATATTCCAGTCGCCGGGACGCAAATGTTGTAATTTCCTCAAGAAATTGCATTGTTATCTGTTCAAATAAATTTCCTGCAGTTTGTCCTTTCAATTTCTCGCCAACTTTTGCATTTAATTTTTTCGCAAGAATTTTTGAAATTTCTATTGAAGGAAAATTTCCTGAATCTGCATTTGATGCAATTCCTTCAGCTGAAATCGTTAAAACTTTTTTGTCTGTCAGCATTTTGTGATATTTTTTTCGACTTTCAAGGATTAAAATTTTTTCCAAATTCCAAACACTTCCTTATTTCAATTCCAACTTTTTCAGCGACAGGAGGCGGAAAAGCATTTCCAATCATTCTGCAAGCCGAAGTTTTTTTATTGCCAAAGTTCCATTCCGGCGGAAAACCTTGAATCAAAGCGATCATTTCTTTTGTCAAACGCGGTATACCTACAAAATTTTCTTCCGGCACATCATTTGCAATCCCGTTTCCGTCAACGCCAAGCAAAGCCCAAGCTTTTTTTTGCTCTGACAGGTCCTAAATCGGGTCCGCCGTGCTTTTTACTTCCGCCGACTATTGTCGGAGCAAAGCCATCAGCTTTTTTCGCCCAATCGTCTGCGCCTCTCCAATTTTTAGACTTCATTAAATTTTTTAAAAGTTCGCCGACTGTGGGAGGTTTTTTGTTTTCAATTTCCGGATAAAAGAATTTCCCGCGCTCATCATTTTTTATTCCAACAATTACAATTCTCTGTCTGACTTGCGAAACTCCAAAATCTAACGCATTTAAAAGTTTTATTTGAACTTGATAGCCGAGATTTTCAATAGAATTTAAAATTTTTTCTCTGTAATCGTCAAACTTTTTATCTAAAAAACCTTTGACATTTTCAATCATAATAGCACGAGGCTGAATTTCTTCAATCAATCTTAAAGTTTCAGGAAAGAGATCGCGCTCATCATTTTCACCAAGTTGTTTTGAGGCAACAGAGAACGGAGGACAAGGCACCCCCGCCGCAAATAAATCTGCGCCAAGATATTTTTTACCGCTGAAATTATGGACATCTTCACAAATTACATTCCAGTTCGGACGATTTTTTTTCAGAACCTCGCAGTAATTTTTTTCATATTCCACCAATGCCAAATGTTTAAAGCCGGCTTTTTCAAGTCCCAAAGACTGACCGCCTGCTCCGGAACAAATTTCTACACAGGAAAACAAAATTTTTTGCACCTCCGCAAAAAAAATCACCTTGTCGCGAAGTTTATATTTCGGCAAAGTGATTGTCAATTTTTTCAGTTATTTTCAAATTTCCGCGATTAAATTTTTCGCAGTAACGCCCGGCACAAGTTTAAAAGTCAGCTGCCGAAGCTTTACATCAGCCTCAATCAGTCGCACTCTCACGCCGTCGCCGACATGAAAACTTTTTCCCGTCCGCTGACCGATTAACGCAAATTCAGAATCGACGTAGTTATAAAAATCTTCGTGAAGTGAAGTCGCTCTGACCAAGCCCTCAACTCCGTTTTCAAGTTCGACGAAGAAACCGAAATTTGTCACGCTCGAAATAACCGCATCGAAATTTTGCCCGACGAACTCTTTCATGTATTCGACGGATTTTAAATCGCAACTTTCGCGCTCAATGTCAATCGCCCGCCGCTCACGTTCGGAAGATTTTTTTGCCACGTCCGCAAGTTTTTTTTCAAGTTTAGAAATTTCCTGCGGATTTTCCAAACTCGCCCGCAACATTCGATGAACAATCAAGTCGGGGTAACGGCGAATCGGTGAAGTAAAATGCGTGTAAAATTCCGCCGCAAGTCCAAAATGTCCGAGATTTTCAGTCGAATATCGCGCCTGTTGCATTGTGCGAAGTGCAAAACTCGAAATAACTTTTTCCGCACGAGAATTTTTTACTTTCTCCAAAATTTTTTGAAAATCGCGCGGTTGAGGATTTTTATTTTTAGCGATGTGTAAACTGAAATGCGCCAAAAGTCTGTTGAGCGTCTCGACTTTTTCGGAATCGGGAATTTCATGAACGCGGTAAAGACTGGGAATTTTTTTCTTTAAAGTGTGTTCGGCAACAGTTTCATTCGCCGCCAACATACATTCTTCAATAATTTTTTCCGAAATGCCGTCAACTCTTTTTTTTAGTTCAACAGGTTTTCCTTCCGCGTCAAGTTTGATTTTCAGTTCCGGAATGTCAAAATCAATCGCGCCGCGTTCTTCGCGAATTTTTTTTCTGAGTTCATAAATCTCAAGCAAAGTATTTAAATTTTCCGCGCAGTCCGCAAGTTCCGAAGTTTCGCCGCCGAAAAATTTATTTGTCTGCGTGTAACTCAATCTGCGAAAAACTTGTATCACGGTCGGAAAAATTTTGTAGCTTTGAACTTTGCCGTCGAAATTTAAATTCATCTCGCAAGCAAAGGCAAGTCGATTGACTCCCGCGTTTAAACTGCAAATTCCGTTCGACAATTCTTTCGGCAACATCGGGACAACTCTGTCAACGGGATAAATGCTCGTCCCGCGCTCAAATGCCTCGTTATCCAAAAAAGTTTTCGGGCGAACATAAAAACTCACGTCCGCAATATAAACGCCGAGAAAATATCCGCCGTCAATTTTTTTCGCAAAAACTCCGTCGTCAAGGTCTTTCGCATCTTCGCCGTCGATTGTGACAATTTTTAAACCGCGCCGATCAATCCGCTTGGAAATTTCTTCCGCAGTCGGCTCGTTTTCAATTTTATTCGCCTCGTCTTGAACTTCTTCGGGGAAATCTTCAAAAACGCCGTGACTTCTGATAATCGAACTTATATCAACGCCGCTTTCACTTTGCCGCCCGAGAACTTCGACAATTTCGCCGCGAAGAGGATTCCAACTCAAAATTTTTACGACGACTTTAAAGCGGTTATTTCTCAACGCCCGCAAATATTCCGCGTCGTCCGAAACTCTTTTCAGCGAAATTTCCAAATTTATTTTGTCATCTTCCGGGACGAAGAAAAATTTTTTCTTTCGACTGCGAATGTTTCCGACAAAAATATTTTTATCGCGCCGAATAATTTCGATAACTTCGCCTTCACGCTTTTTACCGAACGCCTCGACGATTTTTATTTTCACCGTATCGCCCTGCAAAGCCCCGCAAATATTTTCCGCAGAAACAAAAATATCTTCGCCGCCTTCATCGGGAGTAACAAAACCGAATCCGCGAGCGTTGACCGTCAATTTTCCCGTGACGTAAGTATTTGAAAATTTTTTTGTGCGGAAAGGGAAAAAATTTTTTTTCTTATGTTCAATTTTTCTGCCTTTCCAACGATCAGAATTTTTTTTACTCATTTTAAATTCACGACGACAAATTTTGAAGTCGCCTCCGCCGTGACGGTTCCGTCAGGAGTTTGAACGGTTGCTTTCATCGCCAAAACATTTTTGCGCCGAGATTCTTCCCACGCAGAAATTTTTAATTCTTCTTCGACGGGAGTCGGATGACGATAGCGAATTTCAATTCTTCCCGTCATCGCCTGTTTATCATAAATTTTTTGAATGTAATTGCCCATCGCCTCATCCAAAAGCAAAGTCACGATTCCGCCGTGAACAACATCTTTATAGCCTTCGTATTCGCGCGGCAAAATTTTTTTCGCAGAAACTTTTTCTCCGTCCGGCTGAAAATTCAAATGCAAACCGATCGGATTATTTTTTCCGCAACCGAAACAATAATCATCTCCGCCTTTAGCCATAATCTCACCTCAATAAAAAATTTTGCAGTCGTCTTCAACTTTTTTGCAGTTTTCCGCGACGCGTTCCATAACTTCTTTTTCATTAACGCCGTCTTCAAATTCCACGGACATTTTCAGCGTCATAAAATTCACGACGGCATTTTTAACGCCCGCAGTTTTTTTCGCGGCATCTTCCATCTGATTGGCACAATTCGCGCAATCAACTTCAATTTTATAATTTTTTTTCATTTTAACACCTCCGATTTTGAAATATTACATTTAACGCAAAATTTTTTCAAGATAAGAAATTTTTTTTATTGACGCAAAAAATTAAGTGTGTTAGACTTGCACAAGTTCAAACCTCAGCGCGGCTCGTTGCAACTCCGGCGCGAACTTTGCTGAAGGAATTTTTATTAACAGGAGGATTTTAAATGTTAGACAAAAACGCAAAACAGGAGATCATGAAAAAGTACGCAGTCCACGAAGGTGACACCGGCTCGCCGGAAGTTCAGATCGCTCTTTTGACTGCGCGAATTTCTTACCTCACCGAACATCTCAAGGAACACAAAAAAGATCATCATTCGCGTCGCGGATTGCTCAAAATGGTCGGTCATCGCCGCCGTTTGTTGAGCTATCTCAGCAAAAAAGACATTAACCGTTATCGCGAAATTATTGCCAAGTTGAATCTCCGTAAATAGTGGTTAATTGCCGGTGGTTGGCGGTTGGAATTTTCTGACTGCTGACCACTTTTTTTCTTAACTGAAAAACTTAAATTTACGATATAACTTTTTAAGAGGGAAAAATTTTTTTTGACAAGGAAGTCCGATTCAACTTGAGGAGGATGTTTTCGTTATGATGAGATCTTTGTGGTCTGCGGCGTCGGGAATGATTGCGCAGCAGAAAAATATGGACATTACCGCCCATAACTTGGCAAACGTCAACACTTACGGCAATAAAAAAGTTCGTGCGGAATTTCAGGACTTGCTCTATCAAACTTTGAGAGATGCGGGCGGAGCGTCGGGTAACGGCACGGAATACCCGCAGGGCTTGCAAATCGGTTTGGGCGTTAGAGTTGCGGCGACGAACAGAGTTTTCACGCAAGGACCTTTGCAGACGACAGATCGCCCGACTGATGTGGCAATTCAGGGCGAAGGATTTTTCCAGATTCAAATGCCGGACGGGACGACTGCTTACACTCGCGACGGCTCATTTAAAATCGACTCCCAGCGCAGACTTGTCACCAGCGACGGCTTTTTACTTCAGCCGAATATCACTCTTGACGAAAACGCGACGATGGACAGCGTTGTTATAAGTCAGGACGGTCGAGTTTCCGACACTCCCGCAGGCGGTCAACAAACTGAAATCGGACAGATAACTATCGTTCGTTTCATCAATCCTGAAGGTCTTTACGCTTACGGCAAAAATTTATTCTTGGAAACTGCCGCCTCTGGTGCGCCGATTGAATCGGAGCCGGGCGCGGACGGTGCAGGTGTTCTGACGCAGGGAACTATCGAGATGTCGAGTGTGCAAATTGTTGAAGAAATGGTCAATATGATTGTTGCTCAACGCGCGTACGAATCAAATTCAAAAGCCATTATAACTTCAGATTCGATGCTTGAAGTTGCAAACGGCTTGAAACGTTAATTTTTTATTTTCGCCATGAGAAAAATTTTTTTTATCGCGGCGTTAGTTTTTTTATGCGGCTTTATGCCCGAAGTTTTCGCCGAACAAATTATTCCCGGCAAACAAATTGAAGTTATGGCAGTCGATGAAGTTGAAAAAATTCTTCGAGAGCGCGGAGAGTTCAGGCGGCACGAAATTATTTTGATGCGCAATCTCACAAATATCAAAGTGCCGAACGGCGTGATTGACATACAAATTTTACTGCCCTCCTCAAGTTTGAGTTATTCGAGTATGACTTCGGTCAGGGCAAGAATAACAGTCGGCGGAAAGGCCTACCGCGATGTAAGTTTCGGCGTTTTGGTGAAAATTTATGATAACGTACTCGTCGCAAATCACGATTTAAGAATTGAAGTTCCCGTCACGGAGGCGGATTTTCGCATTGAAGAAATCGCAGTTGACGGGCGCACGGAATACGTTAAGGACGTGCAGGAAGTTGTCGGGCTCGTTCCACACAGATACGTTCGCGCAGGTTTGCCGATTGCAACGAATTATTTTCAACAGCCCGTCGCCGTTCAAATGGGCAGTGTCGTAAAAATAATTGTTCGTCACGGCGCATTGCAGGCAACGGCTAAGGGTGTTGCGATGAGTCGCGGGAGAATCGGGCAGACGATAAAGGTTAAAAATGAGGCGTCGCAAAAAATTATTTCTGCCAAAGTTGTCGATGATCAGACTGTGGAGGTGGTGTATTGATGATGTTGAAAAAAATTTTTACCGTGATGTTGGCGGCGATGTTTTTGATCGTTCCGTTGACTTCGACTGAAGCGGCTTCACTTTGGTCGGACTATGCGAGTCCGTTCGCTGATAAAAAAGCGCGGAATGTCGGAGATATTTTGACGATTGTCATTAACGAATCGACTACGCAGAGAATGACAAAATCTTCGACGAATGAGAAAGAAGCCAACGTCAATATTGGCGCGGGTACAGGTTTTTTGAGAATTTTGAAGGCGGCGGGGGCAAGCGGTTCGGATTCATTCGAGGCAAACGGTTCGGCAACCGATACAAGCAGATTCAGCGGACAAATTACCGTGACCGTCGTGGAAGTTCTGCCGAATGACAACATGATTGTCGAGGGCTCTCAATCCATCTGGCAAAACAGAAATGAGCAGAAAATTACTTTTCGCGGGATTGTTCGTCGCGATGATGTC
Source organism: uncultured Selenomonadaceae bacterium (assembly GCA_905236725.1). GTDB lineage: Bacteria > Bacillota > Negativicutes > Selenomonadales > Selenomonadaceae > Quinella. The sequence continues at coordinate 9,063 of CAJOCT010000001.1, forward strand.
ACAATGAATAACACCGTGCCTTCTTCAAAAGTTGCGAATGCAGAATTAAAATTTTCCGGCAAAGGACCTTTGAACGCAAAACAACGTCAGGGACTTTTGACTCAACTTTTCAATATAATTTTCTGATTTAAGCATGGAAAACAAGCTTGAAAAATTTATTTTGCGCGGTATGGCGCGGGGTGTTTAAATTTGTTATTGCAGTACATCGGTGAACGTCAGATTGACTTGATTCCCTACAGCATTTACGAGGCGAAAAAAATTCATGACGACTTAGGCGAAGGGTACGCGATTTTTGACGAGGGCGAAGATTGGTATCGGTACAGTGCAAAATTTGTGAAAGAAAATTTCCAAATTCCGACCTTTAAAGGTGATGATTGAAAAATGGAGGGAAGTGCGGCTTAATGAAAAAAATTTTTACGTTAATTACTTTGATGTGCTGTCTTACCTTGATGGCTTCAACGGTTTTCGCAGAGTCTGCAGTCACGCGCATTAAAGACATTGCGAAAGTTCAGGGAGTCAGGAGCAACCAACTTGTCGGTTACGGCTTAGTCGTCGGTTTGAACGGCACGGGCGATTCCGATAAAATTCGGCATATGATTAACTCGACAGTTTCAATGCTCAGAACTTTCGGGATAACCGTTGACACGTCCAACTGGAAAACGAATAATATCGCGGCGGTTATGGTCACCGCAACTTTGCCGCCGTTCGTCCGCGAAGGTGACACGATCGACGTTACAATCAGCGCGGTCGGTAATGCGAAAAGTATTCAGGGCGGAACTTTGATTCAAACGCCTTTACGTGCGGGCAACGGTGAAGTTTACGCGGTTGCACAAGGTCCCGTCTCAACCGGCGGATTTACGGCGGGCGGCGGAGGAAATACTGCGCAAAAAAATTATCCCACCGTCGGCACAACTCCAAACGGCGCGATTGTTGAAAGAACTGTCGAAGATGACTTGGGCAATCGCGGACAAGTTTCTTTGAGTCTTGATAACGTAGATTTCACGACGGCAACGAGAATCACCAACGCGATAAATTCTGCTTACGGCTCGATTGCTCATGCGGCAAATCCCGGCAGAATTGACATCAGAATCCCGAATTATTATCGCTCAAACGTTGTTGAATTTGTTTCGACAATCGAAGAACTTCCCGTCACTCCCGACAGCATTGCGAAAGTTGTTTTCAACGAGCGCACGGGAACTATCGTTATGGGCGGAAATGTTACGGTTGACGAGTGCGCGATAACTCAGGGCGGACTTTCGATAAAAGTCACCAGCAATGAGAGCGGTTACGGCGGCGGTCCTTTGAGTTACGGCGATTCGGTCAGATTAAACAACACTGATGTCGAAGTTCAGGAACAGACTGCAAATTCAATCGTCCTGCCGCCTACCACAAATGTGAATGACATTATCGGCGCATTGAACGCGATCGGAGCAACGCCGAGAGATTGCATTTCAATTTTGCAGGCGTTGAAAGCGGCGGGCGCAATTCACGCGGCTGTGGAAATAATCTGATTCAAACGTTTTGACGAAATAAAAAATCTCCCGCAGAGAATTTTCTGCAGGAGATTTTTTTGTTGAAAAAGATTTTTTATTTCATATTTGCTTGAGCCGCAACTTCCGCCGCGAAGTCGGAAACTTTCTTCTCGATACCTTCGCCGAGCAAATAACGCGTGAAGTTCAAAACTTTAACGTCTTTCAAAATATCTTTGACGGTTTTTTCATTGTCTTTGACAAATTCCTGTTCAACAAGACAAACTTCTTTGTAAAATTTGTTGATGCGCCCCATAACCATTTTTTCGACGATTTTTTCGGGCTTGCCTTCTTCGAGAGCCTGTTTACGGAGAACTTCTTTTTCATGCTCAAGGTCAGCCGCGTCAACGCCGTTACGGTCAATCGCAGTCGGAGCGGATGCCGCAATCTGCATCGCAACATCTTTGCCGAGTTCGTCACTGCCACCGGAAAGTTCGACGAGTACGCCGATTTTTCCGCCCATGTGAATGTAGCTGGTAATTTTTCCTTCGCTTGCGTATTTGACGAAACGACGCACGGAAATTTTTTCGCCGATTGTCGCGGTTGCCTCGGTGACTAAATCGCTGACAGTTTTTTTGCCTTCGATAACGCTTGCGTTGAGGTCGTCGAGGTCTTTGAAATTATTTTTCGCAACGTGTTCGGTAATTTGTTTGGAAAGTTCACGGAAGTTTTCATTATTCGCCGTGAAGTCGGTTTCGCAGTTGATTTCGACGAGCGAGCCGATTTTTCCGTCAGCCGAAACATAAGCCGCGACCGCACCTTCCGCCGCAACGCGCCCGGATTTTTTCGCCGCCTTCGCAATGCCTTTTTCGCGAAGATAATCTATTGCCTTTTGCATATCGCCGCCGGTTTCCGCCAACGCCTTTTTGCAGTCCATCATTCCCGCGCCGGTTTTTTCGCGCAAGTCTTTAACCATTGCCGCACTGATTGCCATCTATAAAAATCTCCCTTCGGTCGATTTTAGTCATTAGTCTTTAGAATTTTACTGACAACTATCCACTAACCACTATTCACTAACTTCCTCTTCTTCAGCGTCAGCCGCATTTTCCGCGCCCTGATTGCCTTCGAGAATTGCGTCAGCCATGCCCGCAGTCAAAAGTTTTACGGCGCGAATTGCATCGTCATTGCCCGGGATAACGTAATCAATCTCATCGGGATCGCAGTTTGTATCGACAATCGCAACGATCGGAATGTTGAGTTTGCGAGCTTCGGCAACCGCGATTCTTTCTTTGCGCGGGTCGACGACGAAAAGTGCGCCTGGCAACTTGTGCATTTCTTTAATTCCGCCGAGATATTTTTCAAGACGCGCCATTTCGTGCTTGAGTTGCATGACTTCTTTTTTCGTAAGAACGTCAAAAGTCCCGTCCGCTTCCATTTCCTCAAGGTCTTTCAAGCGGCGAATACGTTTTTGAATTGTCTGGAAGTTGGTGAGCATTCCGCCGAGCCAACGCTCATTGACAAAAAATTGTCCCGCGCGTTCTGCCTCTTCCTTGACTGCCTCTTGAGCCTGTTTTTTCGTGCCGACGAACAAAACCGTTTTGCCTTCTTCGGCGACCGAGCGAATAAAATTATACGCCTCGTCAACCTTGCGGACGGTTTTTTGCAAGTCGATGATGTAAATTCCGTTGCGCTCCGTGAAAATGTATTTCGCCATTTTCGGATTCCAGCGGCGCGTTTGGTGACCGAAATGCACGCCGGCTTCCAAGAGCTGCTTCATTGAAATAACTGCCATAAAAAATTCCTCCTGTTCAATCTTTCGCGAGACCTCTCCGCGCCCGATTATCGGTTTTCACCGCACAGGTCGACGCTCCGCCCCGTGTGTTAATTTCAACGCGGCGCATTATATCACAAAGTTTTTTGTCATTGCAACAGTTTCATTCGCGATTAAAAATAAAAAATTCCGCCTCGCCCGAAATTAAGTTGCCGTCCGTATTTTCCAGAGAAATATTTTCAAGTTTGGCAAATCTTTCGCCGTCCTCAACAGCGCGAATAAAATTTAAAAACGAAATATATTTGCCTTCGAGTTTTATTTTTATCGACTGCCTCGACAATTTTTTTTCGTCATCAAGTTTTATTTCGCCGACCTGCAGGGAAGTTACGGCGATTTTATTTTTTTCCGCAAATTTATAAATTTCTGCGGAAAATTTTTCTTGATCGGATTTTTCGGGCAAAAGTTTTTTCATCTCAATTAATTTTTCGCCGTTTGATTCCACAAAGTCAGAAAAATCTTCATGGCGACTTTGCAAAATTTTTAGCTCTTTTTCTGTTGCCGAAAGTTTTTTCGTTTCGAGTTGCATTTGTAAAATTTCGCCTTGAATCGGCACGTAAAAAAAGTTCCACAAAATAAAAATCGCGACGCACCCGCCGCAAATTATCGTTATCGGTAAAAGATTTTTTTCGCGCATTATTCACTCCGCCTTTATGTCGGAAAAAATTACGGGCAATTTTTCTTTCAAAATTTCATAAATTTTCAGGGCAACTTGTCTCATTTGCGGATGTGCGCGGCTTGAAGTGCGAAGTTTTAAAAAATGCCTCCATTCGCGCAAATTCGCCGTCATAAAAATTTCTGTCTTGAGTGAGTTCGGCAAAATTGCGCGGGCTTGTTGGGGACGAGCTCCATTTTTTCGCATAAGCAAATAATTTTCTTCAAGAATTTTCATCGTGTCCCGCCAAATTTTAAAATTTTCGTCATCCTCCGCCCAAAAATTCGGCTTGATAAAAGTTAATTCGCCGTCAAATTTTCCGTTAGAATAGTCGCAGTAACGAGTTGATTCTTGAGAAAAACTTGCGATTCGATGACGAACAATTTCATGAGTAACTCCGCGATCGCAAATAATTTTAAAAGTCAAGCTGACATGTTCAATAACCGATTCGTGCCCGGATTTTATGATGTTGGCGATAAATTTTTCTGCGGAATCGTCGGAAATTCTCGACTCGCTCTTATAACAGACGCGCCCGGCAAGTTCGATATGTTTCATAATTTTTTCGCCGTCCACTTCGCCGATGAGTTCGACGGAAGGTTCAATAATTTTCATGAAAAAATTCCTCCTTCAAAAAAAAACTTTTCGGATTATAACACAAATTCTATATGTATACAATATATTTCGGCAGAGATACTATACAAAAAAATTATATTATGATAAAATCCGCTTCAGTAAAAGTTAAGGAGTTGTTTCAAATGTCAGAAATGCAGGCTTATGTTAATGATATTCTTGAATTGATTAAAGAGCGCGACCCCGATCAAATTGAGTTTCAGAACACCGTCAAGGAAGTTTTGACTTCGATTGTGCCGTTTTTGGAAAAAAACCCGAAGTATAAGGCTGAAAAAATGCTTGAGCGCATTGTTGAGCCGGAGCGCGTGATAACTTTCCGCGTGGCTTGGCAGGACGATAAGGGCGAAACTCACGTCAACCGCGGCTATCGCGTGCAGATGAATTCGGCGATCGGTCCGTACAAAGGAGGTCTTCGTTTTCACCCGAGCGTCAACCTCAGCATTTTGAAGTTTTTGGCGTTTGAGCAGGTTTTCAAAAATTCTTTGACGACTCTGCCCATCGGCGGCGGCAAGGGCGGCAGTGACTTCGACCCGAAAGGCAAGACCGATAACGAAGTTATGAAATTCTGTCAGGCGTTTATGACTGAACTTTATCGCCACATCGGACCTAATATTGACGTTCCTGCGGGCGACATCGGTGTCGGCGGGCGCGAAATCGGCTATCTTTTCGGACAGTATAAGAGAATCCGCGACGCTTACGATAACGGCGTTTTGACCGGCAAAGGTTTGACTTATGGCGGAAGTTTGGCGCGTACCGAGGCAACGGGTTACGGACTTCTGTATTTCGTGAAAAATATGCTCGACGCGAAAAATATCAGCTTGAAAGATAAAGTCGTGGTTATCAGCGGCTCCGGCAACGTTGCGACTTACGCTATCGAAAAAGCGCAGGAGTTCGGCGCAAAAGTCGTCACCTGCTCCGATTCAAACGGCTACGTTTACGACGCGAACGGTATTAACGTTGCGACCGTCAAGGAAATTAAAGAAGTTCATCGCGGGCGCATTAAAGAATATGTGAATTATCACCCCGAGGCAGAATATCATGAAGGTTGCAGCGGCGTTTGGGGCGTTAAATGCGATATTGCCTTGCCCTGCGCGACGCAAGAAGAAATCAACCTCGATTCAGCGAAAAAACTTGTTGCCAACGGCTGTAAAGTTGTCGGCGAAGGCGCGAATATGCCTTCCACTCTTGACGCGATTGACTATTTCTTGAAAAATGGCGTTCTCTTTGCTCCGGCGAAAGCGGCGAACGCGGGCGGCGTTGCGGTTTCGGCTCTTGAAATGAGCCAGAACTCCGAGCGTTTGCATTGGACTTTTGAGCAAGTGGACAACAAACTCAAAGAAATTATGATGAATATTTATCAGAACGCGAAAAAGCACGCTGAAGAGTTCGGCGATCCCGATAACTTGGTTATGGGCGCGAACATCGCCGGCTTTAAGAAAGTTGCCGAAGCAATGAGCGCACAAGGTCTCGTGTAAAAAATATTTTTGCATAAAATAAAAAAACTCGTCGTGAGAAAAATTTTTGCGACGAGTTTTTTTTTATAAATCGTTCATATTTTGATTGACAAAATCTCGAATTTCTTTGAAAGAATCAACGCTTTCTTGCAAGTCCGGCAAAAGTAACACAAAATCGTGCGACATTTCGGGATAAATCGTCAAAGTAACTTTTACATCGTCCGCCGCCGCTTTTTTCGCAAGTTCCAGACATTCGCTCAAAAATAATTCATAGCCGCCGACTTGAATCAACATTGGCGGCAAATTTTTTAAGTCGGCATAAATCGGCGAAAGCAGAGAATTTTTTTTGTTGAAACCTTTCGCGTAAGGCGGAATTTTTACCGATTCATAAAGCGGCGTACCTTTTCCCAAAATTAAATCGCGCGTTTCATTGTATTTTCTCGAAGGCAAATTGCTTTCCACAGTCGTCCACGGCGAAATTAAAATCAGACAGCCGGGTTGAGGAATTTTATTTTCTTTCAAGTACAAAGACAAAGCCAACGCCAAATTTCCGCCCGCAGAATCCCCCGTGACAATAATATTTTCGGGATTTATTCCGCGATTCAAAATTTCCTTGTAAATTTTTACGGTGTCTTCAAGTGCGGCAGGAAAAATATTTTCCGGCGCAGTTCTGTAGTCCGAAAGAAAAATTTTTCCGGCGTCAATCAAATCTGCTTGAACAAGACTTAAATTTCTGTGCCCGTCGTCCAAATCCAAAACATAACCGCCGCCGTGCAAGTGAAAAATAACTCGATCCGTCTTTGCGTCGGAGTTTTCCAAACTTTCGACTTTTGCGCCGTCAATTTCAAATTTTTCATAAGTCCAGCCGTCAGGAACTTCAAATTTTGAAAAAGGATGCGGCTCGCCCTCTTTTTTCTGATAAATCACGTCCATTTTTTCTTGAATATAATTTTGCTTTTCCGTGCCTTCAAGTTGAACGGGATTTTCGGGGATTTTCCAAATTTCCGCCCGCGCAAAATTAAAATTCAGAATAAAAACCGCTACAATCGCCAAAAAAATCTTCTTCATAAAAAATCCCCTCCGATAAATTTCTTGCAATCTTCGACTTGCAATCTTCGACTTGAAAAAATATTTTTCCTGCAAAAAAATTCGTCGCCGAAAGATTTTTCGACGTTGAAAAAAATTTTGTCAAGCTAAACTAAAAAAGGTATAATGATTTAAATTCGGCGTAACGGAAACGAAAATTTTTTCAATTAAGGTGATAGATGTGAGCGTTGAAAATTTTTTCAAAACTTGGGCAGACAAAAAAATTTTCGGAAGTTTTATAACCATTCGTGCGGCTGCCGAATGTTTGGCAATTTGTTTGGTTGTGACGGGATTAAGTTTTTTGGCTTACGGTACGATTTCCGGATACCTGAACGACACTCTTGAAAAATTTGTCGAACGAAACACGCGAATTATCGCCTACGAATTGGCAAAACAATTTAAACTTGAACTTACGAGTTTGGAGACGCGCGCAAAATTCGTTGAAGAAGGCAAAATTTCCCCCGAGGCGTTGGTAACCTCTCTGCAAGATATGGAGGGTGAAAATGTCGGGATAATGACCATAAAAGGCGAAATGTTGGCGGGTGAGGAACCTCCCGAAGAAATTGTCGAAGTTACTTGGCTCGTTTATGACGGCAAAAGTATCATTCGTTATCTTCGCGGAGTCGGGTTGGTTTTTGCCGTACATATGAAAATTGACGGCACGCCTTGCATACTCTTCGACTATTACAACGACGATGACGTGAGAAAAAAATTTAATACGATAAGTTTCAACGGCGACGGAACGGTAATTTTATTGAATCGCTTGGAAAATTGGACGATTTTGGCGGAAGGCACATCGCCGATAAGACATTTCAGCCAACTTGAAGAAGGCTGGCGAATACTCGGGGACAAAATCGGCTATGACTCAAAAACCGATACGGTCGAAAAAGATACCGGCGCAATTTGCTACACTTATCGCGGAGAAGATTATTTTATTTACACCGCCACCGTCAACCGCAATCAGCATTTCGCAATTTCCGGCTATGTCCCCCGAAGTTCGGTTGCGGTCGGTCTGCCGATGACTTACATTGTGCTTTTAATCGGTTCGGGCTTGGTCGTCGTGATTCTCATCATGTTTGCAAGAATTACTTATAAAAATATCGAAAATCGCGCTCTGAAGCAGGAAAAATTTTATGCTCTTCAAGCCAGCAAAACCAAAAGCGACTTTTTGTCAAACATGAGCCACGAAATTCGTACGCCGATTAACGCAATTTTGGGAATGGACGAAATGATTCTGCGCGAATCGAAGGACGAAAATATTTCGGAGTACGCTGAAAATCTTCGGCACGCGGGAAATTCTCTGCTTGGAATTGTCAACGATATTTTGGACTTTTCAAAAATCGAGGCGGGCAAAATGGAGATTATCCCCGTCGAATATCATTTGGGCTTGCTTTTAAATGACTTGGTGAACGTGATTAAACCGCGCCTTGAGAAAAAAAATTTGAAACTTGAAACCGAAGTCGATAAAAAAATTCCCGGTATTCTTTACGGCGATGAAATCAGAATTAAGCAGGTCGTCACGAATATTTTAACCAACGCCGTCAAATACACCGAACACGGCAAAGTTACTTTGACCGTGAAGTTTAAGATGATTGACGACGAAAATATTTCGCTCTATTTCAGCGTCAGAGACACGGGAATCGGCATAAAAGAAGATGACCTTCCAAAACTTTTCAGCGCGTTTGAACGTATCGAGGAAGAGCGAAACCGCACGATTGAAGGCACGGGTTTGGGAATGAATATCACGCAACAACTTTTAAAACTGATGGGCAGTCACTTGGAAGTTTCCAGCGTTTACGGCGAGGGCTCTCAATTCAGCTTTAAAATCGCGCAGAAAATTATAAACACCGAGCCGATTGGAGATTTTGCGGAGGCGTTCAGACATTCTCTTAAAAATCAGGAGAAGTATCAAGAAAAATTCATCGCGCCGAATGCAAAAATTTTGGTCGTCGATGACACGGTCATGAATTTGACTGTCATTAAAGGTCTTTTGAAACAAACGAAAATTCAAATTGAGACGGCGGAGAGCGGGTACGAATGTTTGAAACTTATCGAAAAAAATCGTTACGATATTATTTTCCTCGATCACAGGATGCCGGGAATGGACGGGGTTGAAACTTTGCAAAAAATGATAACTCTGCCCGGAAACAAAAATCATAAAACGCCGATAATTTCGTTGACGGCAAACGCAATTTCGGGAGCCCGCGAAGAATATATTTCTGCGGGCTTTACGGATTACCTCACCAAGCCGATAAATTCCGCCGCACTGGAAAGTTTGCTCATAAAATATTTGCCGGAAAAACTTGTTCAAAATCCGAGCGAAGAAAATTTTGTCGATGATCAAGAAAATTTAAATTTGCCCGATTGGCTGAAAAAAGTTGACGGCTTGAACGTCAAGGAGGGAATTGAGCATTGCGGCGACAGTGAAATTTATTTGGACGCGTTGACGGTTTTTGCGGAGGCGGTCGAAAGCGGCGCGAATGAAATTCAAAGATATTTTGACGCGGCGGACTGGAAGAACTACACGACGAAAGTTCACGCGCTCAAAAGTTCTGCGAAAGTCGTCGGGGCGGACGAATTAAGCGACAAGGCGAAAAGGCTTGAATATGCGGGAAATTCCAATTACATCGACGAGATTGAAAAATTTACCGCGCCTTTGCTTGAACTTTATCGCAGTTATTCAGAAAAACTTTCGCCGCTGATAAAAAAAGATTCGCATAACTTGAAGAAAAATCCGATTGAGCCGGACGAATTGGCGGAGGCTTATGAAACGCTCAGAGAAGTCACGAAAAATTTTGATTACGACAGCTTGGAATTTGTTTTGCAGTCGCTGGAAGAGTACGAATTGCCGACGGGAGATGCGGAAAAATTTTCAAAATTAAAAGCCGCCGCCGAAAAGCTTGACTGGGAAGAAATAAAACTTTTGCTTGATAAATAAATCTTATTGAAGGGGAATTTTGATGGTTGGAATTGTTGTAGCGTCGCACAGCAGCAGACTTGCGGAGGGCGTCGTCGAAGTGGCGCAGATGATGGCTCCCGATGTTCCGATAATTGCGGCGGGGGGAATGGACGACGGCAGTTGCGGCACGAGTTGCAGAAAAATTATCGGCGCAGTGAAAAAAATTTATTCGGACGACGGGGTTGCGCTCATTGCCGACATCGGCAGTTCGATTTTAAGCGCGGAAATGGCTGTGGAAATTTTGCAACGCCCGAAATTAAAATTGGTTGACTGTCCTCTTGTCGAAGGAACTTTGATTGCGGCGGTCGAGGCGAAACTTGGAAAATCTCTTGATGAAATCGAATCAAGCGCGATTCGGGCGCGAAGTATCCGAAAACTTGCATAAAAAAATTTTTACGGTTGAAAATTTTCAGCCGTTTTTTTATTGACTTACAAAAATATTTTCGATAGACTTACACTAAATTCACAGGAAAAATTTTTGTCTAAACTAAAAGGGGTGTTGAGAATGAAAAAATTTTATCCGTTGCGTCCGATTCAAAGAAAGTTAATCGACACGCACTTAAAAAAAGCAAAATCAACGATGATGAATGTCGGCGCGTTGATGAAATTGCCGTCAGGCGTTGATATGGAGAGATTGGCGCGGGCTGTCAACGAAACTTTGCAGGCGCACGATATTTTTAAATGCCGACTGGAATTTCACCCCGAGACCGATGATCTTTGCCAGACTTTCGATTCGGAGCCGATTCATATTGAAGTCAAAAAAATTTCCGATGAAGAATTTTCCGAGCGCGTGAACCGGTTCAAAATGCCGTACAAAATTATCGGAAATCCGCTTTACAGAATCTATCTCTTTCAAACGCCGACCGCGAAATATTTTTACACGGATTTTTATCACGCAACGATGGACGGAATGTCAAGCGCGATTCTTTTCGCGAAGGAACTTGATTTGCGTTATCGCGGCAGAAAACCGAAAAATATTTCTAAAGATTATTTACAGTACATTTTGGAAGAGGCGAATTTGCCTAAAGAAGAACTCGACGAGGGTCATAAATTTTGGAAAGAACTTTTGTCGAATTTTGATGCGAAAAAAAATTTGCCGCCCGTCGATGTTGTCGGGAAAAAATCTTGGGCGAAAGGTACGCTGAAATTTACTTTTAAAAATATCGGCGAAGAATTTTTCAGAAAAAGCCGTCGCAGTGAACAAACTTTTTTCCTTGCCGCGTCAATGCTCACGCTTGCGAAAATTTCCGGCGCAAAATATTCCGTGATGAATTTCATTCACAACGGCCGCAACGATTCTTCAGAATTGCGCTTGATGGGTCTTATGCTTGAAAAATATCCATGCGCTTGGAATTTCGACAAAGATATTTCCGTCGAAAATTTTTTGAATGAACTTGAGGGCGAAATTCGCAAAATAAAAAAATTCCGCAAAAGTCTTGATATTGTCTATGATGAGAGTTTGGCGGACGACTGCGCGACGTTCATTTTTCAAAAAGACATTATCCGCGACCATGTGATGATTGGCGACAACACTGCGCAGATTATCGATATGCCGCCGAATGAAATTTCCGCCGCAGAAAATTCTCTTGACATTGCAGTTTGGTCAACCGAGCGCGGGACTTACGATTTAATTTTGGATTTCGACGCGTCGAGATTTTCCGAAAACAATATGAAAAATTTCGCGGAGACGATGGATAAAATTATTTTGAGCATGCGGGATGAAAAAATTTCTGTTTCGCAAATTTTGGGTTAAAAAATTTTTTTGAAAGGTTGTTGAGAATTGAAGAGGGAACTTATTCATTTAGAAAACGTTGTTAAAACTTTCGGCAGTCTGATGGTTTTGGACGAGATTGACTTGACCATTCACGAAAACGAATTTATGACTTTGCTGGGACCTTCGGGTTGCGGAAAAACGACTTTGCTCCGAATTATCGGCGGTTTCGAATCGCCGGACACGGGCAAAATTATTTTTGACGGCAAAGATATAACTCAAGTACCGCCGAATAAGAGACCGATTAACACCGTCTTTCAAAAGTATTCGCTCTTCTCTCACATGAATGTTGAAGAAAATATCGCTTTCGGACCGAAAATTAACGGCAAGTCTTCAGATTACATTCGCGATAAAATTAAATACGCGCTGAAACTTGTCAACCTCGACGGCTACGAAAAGCATGACGTTACAAAACTTTCCGGCGGTCAGCAACAGAGAATTGCAATCGCCCGCGCCGTTGTCAACGAGCCGAAAGTTTTGCTCCTCGACGAGCCTTTGAGCGCGTTGGATTTAAAACTTCGCCGCGCAATGAGAAACGAACTTGTCAGAATAAATCGCGAGACGGGAATAACTTTTGTCTTCGTCACGCACGATCAAGAAGAAGCTCTTTCCATGTCCGATACCGTCGTTGTAATGAATCAGGGTTACATTCAACAGGTCGGCACGCCGGAAAATGTTTACAACGAGCCCGAAAATGCTTTTGTTGCAGATTTTATCGGCGACAGCAACATTATTGACGGCGTTATGGTGCGCGATAAGTTGGTAAGAATTTTTGGCAGAGAATATCCCTGCGTCGATGTTGGTTTCCCCGAAGAATGCCCCGTCGATGTTCAAATTCGCCCGGAAGATATTACTCTTGACGTGCCGCAGGAAAATTCTTTAAACGGAACTGTGACCCGAGTCGGCTTTTGGGGAATGTCTTACGATATTACGGTTGACACGGGAGATTTTGAATGGCTTGTGCAGTCGATTCACGGGCGCAAGGTCGGCGAGAAAGTCAGTTTGCATTTGGATCCCTACAATATTCAAATTATGAAAAAGCCGCAATCCGAAGACGAGGCGGTTTCAAGGGAAATTTGAAAAATTTTTTGGAGGGCGAAAAATGTTCAGGACTATCGGGATAAGAAATTTATTTCTTGCACCATTTTGTATTTGGGCAGGAATTTTTATTTTCGTGCCGCTGTTGTTTATGTTTTATTACGGACTTACAACGCCGGCGGGAAATTTCACATTTGAAAATATTTTGATGATTTTTCAGACGGAATTTTTTTATTCGCTGAAAATGTCGGTTTTGTTGGCGTTTATAAGCACGGCAGTTTGTCTTTTATTGGCTTACCCGCTGTGCTTAATTTTGGTCGATCGTGCGAAAAGTGCGGGGGCGATTATAACGCTGCTTTTTATTTTGCCGCTGTGGATGAATTCACTTTTATCGACAATGGCTTGGCAAACGATTTTGGAGCGCGACGGGACTTTAAATCAAATTTTGAGATTGCTCTCCCTGCCCGACTTCACTTTGATAAATACGGCGACGGCGATAGTTATCGGAATGGTTTATAATTACCTGCCTTATATGGTTTTGCCGCTGTATGTCGCACTCACAAAAATCGACAAAAGTATTATCGAGGCGGCGAAAGATTTGGGCGCGAATACTTGGCAAACTTTCTACAAAATAATTTTGCCGTTGAGTTTGCCCGGCGCGGTCAGCGGAATCACGATGGTTTTTATTCCCGCGCTCACAACTTTTGCAATCAGCGCACTTTTGGGCGGCGGCAGAATTTTACTTATCGGCAACGTTATCGAACAAGAATTTACTTTTGAATACAACTGGAATTTGGGCGCGGCTCTGTCAATCGTGCTGATGATTTTCATTGTAGTAAATATGGCGTTGACAGTCTTCTTTGAAAATTCTCATGAGGAGGAAAAAAATTGATTTCAAGATTAAAAACAATTTATCTGGCGATAATTTTTCTCTTCCTCTACGCGCCGATCGGAGTTTTAATCGCGCAGTCATTCAACGAAAGTCGTTATCGCGGACATTGGACGGGATTTTCTTTAAAGTGGTATGAGTCACTTTTTCAGCAAGATAAAATTATCGACGCACTGCAAAATACAATTTCAATCGGAATTTTATCGGCGATAATCTCAACAATTTTAGCTTTGATAACTTGTCTTGCACTTCGGGAGATCGGAAAAAATTTTCGCGCAATGTTTATGAGCGTGGCAAATATCCCGATTTTAAACGCGGACATCGTGACGGGAATTTCGCTGATGCTTTTGTTTATGGGAATGGGCTTGAAACTCGGTTACGGCTCAATTTTATTGGCGCACATAGTTTTCAACGTGCCGTATGTTATGCTCTGCATAATGCCGCAACTTATGGCGTTGGACAAAAGTTTTTATGAGGCGGCTCTGGACTTGGGCGCGTCACCTTTCAAAGCATTTACGAGCGTGGTTTTGCCGGAACTTCGCCCGAGTATCGTCGCGGGATTTTTATTGGCGTTCACGATGAGCGCGGACGACTTTATAATAACTTACTTCACACGCGGCGCGGGAGTTCACACCTTGCCGACAGAAATTTACGCGGAGTTGAAACTTGGAATACATCCCGAAATGTACGCGCTTTCAACCTTAGTTTTCATAACCGTGTTAATTTTTGTAATCTTGTTCGCGATGAACAGAAAAAAATTATTGAATCAAAAGGAGGAGAATTTTTGATGAAAGGCAAAAAACTTTTTAAGTTCGTGCTGTCAGTTTTATTGACTGCGGCTTTTTGTCTGAACTTGACGGGTTGCGGCAGTGATTCTTCAAAAAAAGAAAATTCGCTGTACGTTTACAGCTGGGGCGATTACATTGACCCGAAAGTTTTGGATATGTTCGAGAAAGAAACGGGCATTCACGTCATTCTTGACGAGTTCGACACAAATGAAAATATGTATCCGCGAGTTTACGAAGGCGCGGTTCACTACGATATTATTTGCCCGTCGGACTATATGATTCAAAAAATGATTGCCAATAATCTTTTGCAGCCGCTGGATTTTGAAAAAATTCCCAACGCGAAAAAAAATATCGACGCGAAATTTTTTGAACAGTCGAAAGAGTTTGACCCCGAAAATAAATATTCCGTGCCGTATTGCTGGGGAACTGTCGGCATAATGTACGATTCGACGGTTGTTGACGAACCTGTTGACAGCTGGAATATTTTGTGGAATGAAAAATATAAAGATAAAATTTTGATGCAGGATTCCGCGCGAGATTCCTTGATGATTCCGCTGAAACTTATGGGGCGTTCGATGAATGAGACCGATCAAAAATATCTTGAACAGGCCCGCGACATGCTCATCAAACAAAAACCGCTCGTCCAGGCTTATGTTATCGACGAGGCGAAAGACAAATTGATTTCCGGTGAATCGACGATGGGCGTTATTTTCAGCGGTGAAGCGTTGATGATTTCCCTTGCCAATCCGAAGATGAAATTTTCCGTGCCGAAAGAAGGAACAAATTTCTGGATTGACAGCTGGGTTATCACGAAGGACGCGGAAAATGTTGACAATGCACACAAATTTATAAATTTTATGTGCCGCCCGGATATTGCATTGATTAACTTCGATTTTCTCGGATATTCCACGCCGATTGAGGCTCTCAAAGATATGGAGGAGAATGAGGAAATCAGAAATTCGCCAATCGCCTTCCCCGACCCCGAAGTCTATAAAAATCAGGAAACTTATAAATATCTCGGCAACGAAATGGACAAAATTTATAATCGCCTGTGGATGCAGGTTAAAGTTGACTAAAATTTTTTGCTTAAATAAAAAAACTGCGGTTAAAAATTCTTCATGAAAATTTAATCGCAGTTTTTTTTTTGCTCAGATTTCCGACAAAATTTTTTTATCTCCAGTAGGATTTAACGTCTTCCATAGACATTCCTCTGTCTTTTGCGGCGGACATATAAGCCATTTTTTTCAAGCCGGAAGAATAACGAATCCTTGAAGCCAAATCCCTGTCGCTCCAATATTCTGTTTCCGCCTTATATTCCTGCATTTCCGCGCCTTTTTCGTTAAGTGTTCTTACACCTGCATTGAGCAAATCCATGAATCCCATATAAAAATCTTCCTTTCAAAATTTTTTTAGCCTTTACTGACTTTAATTTAGCTGTGCCATAATCTCACCTCCTTAAAAAATTGAAAATTGCACTATGAAATATTTTTATCGTCGTTCAAGTCGTCCACAATTTTATCGAGTTCGACCATTCCAGCAGTAATCTCTTTCATCTGCTCATACATCATTTTAATTTCTTCCATCTGCATGCGAATTTCATCTTTCTCAAATTCATCGGAATTTTCAAGATCAGTCAAATCGACCAGCGTGGAAAGTTTCACCTCAAGAGCGCGAGAAATTTTTATTAAAAGCGGCAAGGAAATGACTTTGTTCGACGAACCGCTTTCAATTTGCGACAAATAATTTTTGTTAATGTGAATAATTCCCGCCAAATCCGCCTGCGTCATATTTTTCAGCTTGCGAAAATATGCGATTCTCATCCCAATATACAAAATTTCGCTCGTGCAATCCTCTGAAATATTTTTTTTCATATTCACCAACCTCACCGAAATTATAACATTGAAAAAATTTTTGCACAGTGTATTTTCTTACCTGCGAGCTACACTTTTCAAAAAAAAATAGAGCCTGTAAAAAAAAAATTTTACAGACCTGAAGTTAAAAAGTTTTCTTATGTCAAAATTTTCGACAAAATTTTTTTCCCGCCGCGTTCAAGTAAGTTTTCGGCAAAACTTTTTCCGAAGTCTTCGAGATTTTTTATCGAATCAATTTTTTTATCTTCGACAAAATTTTTTCCGTCGACTGAAGAAATTATCGCCCGCGCAAAAATTTTTTCGTCCTTAACTTCCGCGAAAATTCCCGCAGGTATTTGACAACTGCCACCGATTTTTTTCAGAAAATCCCGCTCGACTTTCACCGCGAAAAAAGTTTTTTCGTCGTTCAAAAATTTTATCAGCTCGAAAGTTTTTAAATCGTCTTCGCGAATTTCCAAAGCCAACGCACCTTGACCCGCCGCAGGAATTATTTCCGGCAAAATTTTTTTTATCCGCGCAGAATATCCCAGTCGATTGAGTCCCGCCGCCGCCAAAATTATCGCGTCAAATTCTCCCGCGTCCAATTTTTTCAGTCGCGTTTCAACATTTCCGCGCAAATTTTTTATTTTCAAGTCGGGACGAATTTTTAAAATTTGCGCCGCTCTCCTCAAACTCGAAGTACCGACAACGGAATTTTTCGGCAATTCTTCAAGCGCGGAAAATTTTTCGCTGACAAATGCGTCGAAGGGATTTTCTCTTTCGGTTATCGCCGCAATTTTGAAACCTGCGGGCAATTCTGACGGCAAATCTTTCAGGCTGTGAACTGCCAAGTCGATTTTTTTTTCTGCCATTTGAATTTCAATTTCTTTCGTGAAAAGTCCTTTGCCGCCGATTTTTGCAAGCGGTGCATCCAAAATTTTGTCGCCCTTCGTCTGAATTTTTATTATCTCGACTTCAAGCGCGGGAAATTTTTTTTTGAGTTCGTTCGCTACAAAATTCGTCTGCCAAAGTGCCAATCGACTGCCTCGCGTCCCGATTTTTATTTTTTCCAAAATTTTTTCTTCCTTTCAAAAAAAAAATTGACGGAAAAAAATTCTTCCGCCAAAAATTTCAAAAAATATTTTCATTAAAATGCGGGAACAATCGCGCCTTTATATTTTTCTTCGATAAATTTTTTAACTTTCTCGGATTTAATTGTTTCAAGCAAAGTTTTTATTTCGGGGCGATTTTCGTCGCCGTCGCGAACTGTAATTATATTGACGTAGGGCGAAGTTTTATCCTCAATGAAAAGCGCGTCTTTCATCGGATTTAAATCCGCATTCATTGCAAAATTCGTGTTGATAATTGCCGCGTCAACGTCTTCAAGAGTTCTGGGAAGTTGCGCCGCTTCGACTTCTTGAATCACCAAATTTTTCGGATTTTCCGCAATATCTTGAACGGTCGCAGTCTCTTTTACTCCGTCTTTAAGTTTTAACAAATTCGCCTTTTCAAGCAAAAGAAGTGCGCGGCCTCCGTTTGTCGGATCATTCGGAATTGCAATTTGTGCGCCGTCGGTAATTTCATCAAGTTTTTTAATTTTTTTTGAATAAATTCCCATCGGCTCGATATGAACGCCGCCCGCGTTTTTAAGTTTCATTTCCTTGTGTTCTTTAACAAAATCATTCAAATAAGGCTCGTGCTGGAAAAAATTCGCGTCAAGTTCTTTGTCGTTGAGCGCGATATTAGGCTGAACATAATCGTTAAACTCGACAATTTCAAGAGAAATTCCCTTTTCTTTCAAATCGGGTTTAATTTCCGTCAAAATTTCCGAATGAGGGACGGGAGTCGCGCCGATTTTAATCGTTGCGTTCATTTTTTCCGCTCCGCCGTTACCTCCGCCGCCGCAACCTGTAATGAGCAAAGTCGCCGCCAAACTCAATACGGCAAAAATTTTTTTCTTCATTGAGAAAAACCTCCTTAAAAAATTCGTGCTGAATTATACATTGAATTTAAATTTTTTTGAAGTCTTGCAGAAAAAATTTTTATTCGCCGCAGAAAAAAATTGAAAAAATTGTCAAAAAATTTTTAAATTAGTTATTGCAACTTTTATGTAAAATGTGCTAAAATAACCGCACAGATGAGATGGGATTTTAAAAAAATTCCAAGATTTTTTGAAGGTTTTTAGGAGGTAATGCAAATGCCATTGGTCGGAACAAAAGAAATGTTTAAAAAGGCTCATGAAGGCGGATTCGCTATCGGTGCGTTCAACGTAAACAACATGGAAATCGTTCAGGGTATCACGGGTGCGGCAGCCGAACTCAATTCCCCGGTTATTCTTCAGTGTTCTGCAGGTGCAAGAAAATACGCCAACTCCCGCTATCTCGTTCACCTCGTTCGCGCGGCTCTCGAAGTCAATGATATTCCTATCGCCCTGCATTTGGATCACGGTCCGGATTACGCAACTTGCAAATCTTGCATTGACGACGGTTTTACCTCCGTTATGTTTGACGGCTCGCATTATTCTTTTGAAGAAAACATTGCGAAGACAAAAGAAGTCGTCGAATATGCGCATTCCAAAGGCGTAGTTGTCGAGGCGGAACTTGGTCAGCTCGCAGGCGTTGAAGATGACGTCAGTGTTGACGCGGACAAAGCTCACTACACCAGACCTGAAGAAGTCGTTGAGTTTGTTTCCAAGACCGGTTGCGACTCCCTCGCGATTGCTATCGGCACTTCTCATGGCGCATTTAAATTCACCCCCGAACAGTGCACGCGCAATCCCGAAACAGGCGTTCTTGAGCCGCCTGAACTGCGTTTCGACATTCTCGCCGAAATCGAAAAACAAATTCCGGGCTTCCCGATCGTTCTTCACGGTGCATCTTCGGTTATTCCGAAATACGTTAAAATTATTAACGATAACGGTGGCAAACTTAAGGACGCTGTCGGAATTCCGGAAAATCAGCTTCGTAAAGCGGCAAAATCCGCAGTCTGCAAAATTAATATTGACTCCGATCTCCGCCTTGCAATGACGGCAGGTATTCGCGAACATTTCATGGCTCACCCCGAACACTTTGATCCGCGCCAGTACATTGCTCCCGGTCGCGATTACATCAAAGAACTCGTCAGCCACAAAATCCGCGAAGTTCTCGGCTCCGAAAATACTGCGGCTGCGATTATGGAACTCGTCAACGCAAAATAATTTTGAACATTTTCTGTCCGACATAAAAAATACTCCGTCGAATTTTTTCGGCGGAGTATTTTTTTGTTTAACTCAGACTTTTTTTTCCAGCTGTTGAATCAACTTCAAAGTTAAAATATTCATTCTGCTGAACAAATAGGTTGTAAGTGCAGTTTTATCCGTTATCGAATCTAATTCCTTACGAATAAGTGAATCAAGTTCATATGCCGGAAGTTGCTCATAAATTTGCAGAACAATTCTTTCTATTCCGCAGTTCCCCATAAAAAAATCAAAAACTTTATATTTAAAGTCAGGAAACAATTTAAAAAATTTAAATTTCTCCATAAAATTATCCAAGTGAGCCATGCCAACGAAAAAATCTCTTACATGGCTGTGAATAATTTTTTCAACAGTTTTTACACTATGAAAAGTTGAGTTTTGACGAACACGGTAGATATAAATCGTATTCGGCACGGTCAAATATTTTTTTGCAGTGCATAATATGAAAAAACTAAATAAAAAATCATCTGAAATACTGAGCGGCGGAAATTCGATGTTCATTTTTACGAGCAAATCGCGCTTGATAAAATGTTGCCAAGGTGCCCAAGCAATTTTATGTTCAGAAAAATTAATCACACGTTTTGCAAAATCATTCGGTTCCCATTCGGGACTTGCAATTATGTCACGTCTTTCATTGGAAATCGCTTTAAGCAAATTTTTATCTGTGGTGACAGTTTCACCCGGTGCCGTGAAAAATTTTTGGCAATGAACGACATCGGCATCAAATTTTTTTGCAACATTATAAAGCTCTTCAAACGCGGTATCAGTTACAGCGTCATCGTCATCCATGAAAAACAGGTATTCGCCGCGCGAAATTTCAAGACCGCGATTCCTCGGAGTGCTCGGCATACCGCTGTTTTCAGATAACTTGACCAACTGTATTTTATATTGCCCTTCGCCATTCATATAATTTTCAACAATTTTGCAAGAATCATCGGTTGAACAATCATCGACGACAATAATTTCGTAATCGTCAAAAGTTTGAGCAAGAATGCTGTCGAGACATTCGCCGATATATTTTTCAGCGTTATACATCGGAATAATTACAGAAATCGAAGGAATAAATTTTTTTGCCATGAAAACACCTCCGTAAAAAATCGCGGTCATTATATCATAAAATTTTTTTCCAAGATAAAAAAATTTTCTATTCACTGCCACGCAAAAATGTTATAATCTTCTTCGCATTATAAATATTTTCAGGCAGTGTGATAAAAAAGATGACAGAAATAAAATCCGACTCGCAATCTAAAAGCGAAAAATTTTTGAAGGGTACGTTTATTTTGACGGTGGCCAGTTTCGTCGTCAAAGTAATCGGCTCGCTGAATTGGATTTTCGTTTCGAGAATTTTGGGCGGCGAAGGAATCGGATTGTATCAAATGGCGTTTCCGATTTATTTTTTTGCGATAACGATTTCTCAAGCAGGCGTCCCCGTCGCAATTTCGATAATCACGGCGGAGCGCGTCGCCTTGAACGATATTTTCGGAGCGCGAAGAGTTTTTAAAATTTCTCTCGGGCTGATGTTGGCAACGGGAATATTTTTTTCGCTGATGACTTATTTTTCCGCGCAATGGCTCATCGACTTAAATTTAATTCGTGACGCACGCGCTTATAAATCGGTTGTGGCACTCGCGCCGACAGTTTTTTTCGTGACATTTCTCGCCGCGTCCAGAGGATATTTGCAGGGTTGGCAAAGAATGACACCGACCGCAGTCAGTCAAATCGTCGAGCAAATTTTCCGCGTAATCGTCATGGTAGTTCTCGCGGGATTGTTTTTGCCTTACGGACTTGATTGGGCGGCGGCAGGTGCAAGTTTGGGCGCATTGGCGGGCGCGGTCACCGGCTTAATCGTTTTAATTTACTTCCACATAAAATTAAACAAATTCATCGAAAAAAATTACGCGGGACATTTAGACCCGACTCCGCAATCAGAAAAAGAATCGACTTCTTCAATAATCAAAAGAATTTTCAAACTCGCCTTGCCCGTCAGTGTTGCGTCGATAATGTTGCCCGTCGTGTCGAATTTAGATTTAATGATTGTCCCTCAACGCCTTGAAGTTGCGGGATATTCGGTCAGGCAGGCGACTGAACTTTTCGGCTATTTGAACGGAATGGCAGTTCCCTTGATAAATCTCGCGACGATTTTAACCGCGTCACTTGCAATTTCGATAGTGCCGTCAATTTCCGAAGCGCGGGCGTTGAAAGATACCGCGCGAATTTTTCGGCAAACTGCGGCGGCGGTGAGAATTTCAAATTTCGTATGTTTCCCCGCCTTCGTGATAATTTTTTTCCTGGCAACTCCGATTTCAAGTTTAATTTATAACGCGCCGGGAGCAGGTCCCGCCGTAATGATTTCCGCAGTGTCGATAATTTTACTCGGACTGCATCAAGTTTCGACGGGCGTTTTGCAGGGACTCGGTCACACAACAATCCCGATGGTCAACATGGTTTTGGCGGCGATTGCGAAAGTCGTCTTGAACTGGACCTTAACGGCAATGCCCGAATTCGGAATTATGGGCGCGGCGTGGGCAACTGCGGCGGATATGGGCGTTGCGGCGTTCATAAATTTATACTTCATTTACAAATACATCGGCTATAAAATTGAACTCATTCAACTTTTGAAAACAATCGGCTCGGCGGCTGTTATGGCGGCGGTCGTCAAATTTTTCTACGACTTCACGATTATTAAATTCGGCTCGGAAATTTTTTCAACCTTCGGCGCAATTTTCTTTGGCGCACTGGTTTACGTTGCGGCAACTGCTTTGACCGGCGGACTTTTAAAATCCGACTTGGAAAGAATCCCGATGATCGGCAGACATTGCGCGAATTTTTTCAGACGCATCGGAATTTTTAAAGATTGAAAAAATTTTTTATGAGGTGATTTTATGGACGTAAATTTTGAACTCGGCGATTTAAAATTTTTTTGGGACAGCGAAAAAGCCGAAAAAAATTTTAGAAAACACAAAGTGAAGTTCGAAAATGCCGCGTTAGTTTTTCTTGATGAAAATTTAATCGAAAGTTATGACGAAGTTCACAGCGACGATGAAGACAGAATAAAAGTCGTCGGCGAAGTTGAAAAAATTTTGGTGGTGTAATTTATACTGAACGCGGTGACAGGAACAGAATTATTTCGGCTCGACAGGCCACAAAATTTGAAAGGATGGAGTATTATGAGCAATTCAGTTTTTTATAAAGGCGTTTATATCAGCAAAGAACAATTCGACGATATAAAAAATATGCGCCAACTGTCTGATGATGAAATTGATCTTAGCGATATTCCTGAAATTACTCATGAAGAATTTGTGAGAATGAAAGAAAATCGTCGGCGCAGAAAAAATTTTGTTCACCCGACAATTAACCGAACGGATTTTGATTACAAAAGTCATTTCGCGATTTAAGTAAGGCGAAAAAATAATTTTTTTGCGGAAATAAAAAAACTCCCGACGCAAAACTTTTTTGTATCGAGAGTTTTTTTTATTGAGCTGAAAAATTTATTTTCTGCAAAATTTCTTTCGGGTGATGAACGATAATTTTTGCTCCGCTTTCGATGAGTTCACTTTCTGGACGAAATCCCCAAGTCACGCCGATTGAAAAAAATCCCGCATTTTTCGCCGTGTTCATGTCAACTGCGGTGTCGCCGAAATAAGCAACTTCCGCAGGTTGAACGCCGAAACTTTCCGAAATTTCAAGAACACGCGTCGGATCGGGTTTTCGAGGCTTATCTTTTTCGTCGCCGATGACTTTGGAAAATTTAATCGGGCTTAAAATTTTTTCCGCGATAATCTGCGCGGCAAAGTTTTGTTTATTCGTGCAAATGCCGAGCGGAATTTTTTTTGTCTGAAGTTCCGATAAAAATTCCATAATTCCGTCATAAGGCTTAGTTTTGTTCAAGACGTGGCGGGAATAACAGCCGTCATAACATTTCAACGCCTCAAGCACAAAATTTTCATCGGCAGATTTTTCGGCGGGCAATGCGCGTTCCATCAATTTTTTTGCTCCGTTGCCTACAAATTTTCTGACTTCGTCAACTGTTCTCTGCGGAAAATTATAATGCGCCAACATTTCGTTGACGCTGTCCGCCAAATCTTCCAACGTGTCAACAAGTGTGCCGTCCATGTCAAAAATCGCGGCTCTGTAAATCAAAATAACCTTCTCCTTTTCGTCCACTTAATTTTCATTCGATTCAAGCGCGGCTTCGGTGTAATAACCGCTGCCGACCAAAATTTCTTTGACGTTGTTTTTGTCGAGAACAACCGGCGTGCAAAGATAAGCCGGCACAACAAATTTGTGATTATCAAAAGAAGTCGTGTCGTTAATTTCGGGTTCGGTGCCGTTGAGAACAGCCTCAATCATATTGACGCATTTTTCGGCAAGCACGCGCGTATCTTTGAAAACGGTCATTGCATGCCTGCCCGAGAGGATATATCTTGCCGCCTGAAGTTCCGCGTCTTGCCCGGTAATGAGCGGCCAATTTTCGCCGACTTTGTACCCCGCATTTGCAAGAGAATTTCCGATTCCGTAGCCGATTCTGTCATTTGGAACGATAACCGCGTCAACTTTTTTGTCGTCCTTGTAATATTCCGCCAAAATATGATCCATTCTTTTTTGCGCAACTTCTTGAGACCAGCGAAGAGTGCAAATTAAATCGAAATCGGTTTGACCTGAAGGGACGATTAACTGACCTTTGTCGATGTACGGTTGAAGAACTTCAAAAACTCCGCTGTTGACGAAATGCGCGTTGTTGTCGTCGTGAGAGCCGGCGAAAAATTCAACGTTGTAAGGTCCTTTACCTTCCTTAAGTCCGAGTTTGTTCTCAACGTATTCCCCCATCAAAATTCCCACGCCTTTATTGTCAAAGGTCGCGTAATAAGAAACCGCGTCGGTGTCCATCAACAATCTGTCGTAAGCGATGACGGGGATATTATTTTTTTTCGCCTTGTTAAGAACGTCCAAAAGTTTTGTGGAATCGACGGCGGAGACGACAATACATTTTGCGCCGTGTTTAATCATATCATCAATCTGCGAAATTTGCATGTCGATATTGTTTTCGGCATATTCGAGGTCGACATGATAACCTTTTTTTTCGAGCAGTTCTTTCATATGATCGCCGTCTTTAATCCAGCGTCTGACGGTTTGGTCGGGCAAGGTTATCCCGATTAAATTTGAGTGCGATCTACCGCCGGAATTTTCTCCGCAACCTGCCGCAAAAATTAACATAAAAATTGCAATCAAGACTGCCGAAAATTTTTTCATGCCATCTCCCCCCGTTTATAATGCGTAATTCGTAATGCGTAATGCGCAATGATGAAAAATGAATTATCTCTTAACAATGTCGCCTTTTTGAATTAAGGGATTAACGCCGTCCGCCCTGCAAATGGAGTATTCGGCGTTGACTTCGACGACGGTAACCGTGCAAATGGAAATTGTTTTTACGCCGACAATTTTTCCGTTCACGACAATCGGGTCGCCTTCTCTTGAAACGAATAATTTTTCACCTTGACGCAAACCGCTTGTAAAGCCTTGATCTATGTAAATATCTGAGCCGACAATTTCAGCAATTCTGCCCGAAAAAGGATTGGCGGTCTGAAGTTCACGCAAAAAATTTTCCGCCGCCTCCTTGCATGCGCCGCTGAAAGCCGTCTCCTCATTCGTGCCGTTACTTTTACCGCTGAAACTTTTTGCAAAAACAATTTCGCCCGTCTCGTTGTCCACAAATCTGACATCCAAGTCGATATTTCCCGTGACTGCACCTTGATTGTTGAGCATTCCCGCAAGCACCGCAAGAGCCTTTGAGCCGTCAAGTTCGCCGCCGGAAGTTATTCCGACTGTTGCCAAAGCTCCAAGAAGATTTCCCGCAGAATTGTCCGTCGCCGAAGCCAGTGTAACTTTTCCGAGAAGGCTGTAATTTGCTCCCATTAACTTGCCGATTTCCACAGCCTGCGCGGGATCGACGGCAATGTTTTGAAAGCCCTGCTCCCTTAAAATCGTACCCATTTGCAAACGCTCAACGACTGTATATTGACCGCTGTTTTGTATGGCAACCGTTAACTGTTCGGTCATAATTTCTGCAACATTTTTTGCGCCTGAATTTGAAATATTTTCAAGAGGCATAACCGCAACAACTTTTTTTGCCGCCTCAACGGAAATCGACAGGCAAAAAATTAAAGTCATCGCGATAACCGCACTAAAAAATTTTTTCATCTCCACACCTCCTCAAAAAGAATTTACAGCACTTAACGAACAGTCAAAGTCAAAGTGTTGTAAGAAATTGATTGCAAATTTAAATCCGCGTCCGTGTTCGCCTGAATCGAATTGAACAGCGTTTGGGGACTGCCGCCGTACATCACGGTAAAAACTGCCTTGCCGCCCTCGTAGCTTGAAAGATTGCAACTTTTCACGCCCGCAACGCTCCCGATAGCCGACTGCACAAGATTTATTTTTTGGAAAGATGAGCCGTAGACAATGACCTCAATTCCCTGTTGGCTCGTGTACATTCCCGTAATTTGCTGAACGAAATATTCGCCCATCTGCTGACCTGCCTTAGCCAACGCTTTTTTCGACGCAACCGCTTGAGAGTTGTCCAAACCCGACGCAAATTTTCCGTCCGCGCCGATAATTTGCCCTGTTCTGACGATGAACATTTTTGCTTCGACTCTCGCGCGGCAAGCCTGCATATTTGAAGTTTGACGACCGGGCAACCATTGCGCGGGATCTCCCACTCCTTCGCTGAACGCCTCGCCGACAATCATAATATCCACGCCGAATTGTTTCGCCGCACTCGTCAACTGTTGCGCCGTCATATTCAGCGGATTGGCAACATTCATTCTTGAACCGACTTCCGTAACCTGCGAAAAACCCGCGTCAATCAGTGCCTTGACAATCGCCGTCTCGCCCGCAGGATCGGGTACTCTGTACTGAATGTGCGTTTCGGGAACGTAAACCGCGATTTTCGGATTTCTAAGTTGAATATTGATAATTCCAAGCCGCGTCAATTCGTTCATCAGTTTTGAATTCGGACTGTCGTCAACCGTCGCGTTTATTGTGACTTGCCAAAGTCCCGAAATTTGCTGTCTGTTGATAACTTTGTAATCGGTGACGAAGCCGCGCGATTGAGTGTAAATTTGGTCTTGAATGACCATATTTTTTTCGACAAGAGTGCTTGAGTCGACAAGAACGCCCAAAGCATTTTCAACTGCCATTCGCAAAGCGTCGTTTTCAGCGTCAGAGGCGGTAACTCCCGAACCCGTGACGGTAACATTTTTTGCCAACGCCGAGCCCGTCAAAAAAATCAGCGCGACTAAAATCAGCGGAAAAATTTTTTTCATATCCTCAGCCCCGTTTTACAATATCGCCTTTTTTTATCGCAGAGGAATTTTCAGCCCGACAAATTGAATATTCCGCGTTGACCTCGATAACTTTGACTTTGCAAATTGCGTTGGTTTTCATCGCAACAATTTTTCCCTTGACGACAATCGGCGTACTTTCGCGGGCAACAATGAGAGTTTCGCCCTTTTGCAATCCGCTTTCCGAGCCTTCGTCGATATAAATTTCATTTCCCGAAATTTCGACGATTCGCGCGGCGAAAGGATTAACGCTTTGAACTTCCTTTAAAAAATTCTGCGCGGCAACTTTGCAAGCCTCGTTCAAAGTCATTTCGGGATTTTTTCCGCTCTTACTGCCTTCAAAAGTTTTTGCGAAAACAACTTCACCGGTTTTGTTATCGACAAAGCGCACGTCCATTGCAACTTTCGCCTTAATCTGATTTATAAAACTCGTACTTTGCCCGATTATGGTGCCGCGTCCGCCGTCAAGTTTTTTCACTATGTTATTTAAAACATTTCCGCCGGCATCTTTCGTGATAACTGCCATCGTGACTTTTCCGACGACCGAATAATCCGCGCCGTTCATTTCGCCCATTTCGACGGGATTGCCTGAAGTAAGATTTTGAAAGCCTTGCTCCTTCAAAATTCTGCCCGCCTGCGCTCGTTCGGAGACGGTGTAATTTCCGCTGTTGGCAATCTGCACCATCAAATTTTCCGTCATAATTTCTGCAACTTTGTATTGTGTAAACCCCGAAATATTTTCAAGAGGCATAACGGCAACAACTTTTTTCGCCGCCTCTGCGGAAATCGAACTGCACAAAATCCACGCGATAACCGCCATAACCGCCAGCGTACTTAGAAAATTTTTTAAACTTTTCATTTTGTCCAACTCCCTGTCATTTTCACACTTCTTTTTTCAAAAATATTTTAGCAAAAAAACTTTCAATTTACTTTAGAAACTCATTAAAAATTTTTAATTATTTTACTTGCAGAAAAAAATATGTCAATGTATACTGTTGCGAAAAAAATTTTTTCATGAAAGGAAGTTGTTTTCAGATGTTTTTCGGTAAGAAAAAGTTCAAACTTGCCGCACTTTTGACGGGCGGTCTTTTGGCTTGCTCAATGTTTGCGGGTTGCGGCGAACAGTCGGGCGGAGGAAATTCTGCGGCAGGTGATGAAATTGTTGTCGGCTCAAATTTTGAGTTGACGGGCAATCACGCGCAATACGGCGCAAATGCCGCGAAAGGTTTTAAACTCGCTGTAAAAGAAATTAACGACGCGGGAGGAATTGACGGCAAAAAAATTAAGGTCGTCGATGCAGACAGCAAATCCGAAGCCGCCGAATCCGTCAACGCCGCCACAAAATTGATTTCCGACGACAAAGTTGTTGCGTTGGTCGGCCCGGCTGTTACGGCGAATGTTATTGCTGAATCTCAAGTTGCCGCGGATAATAAAATTCCTGTCATTGCTCCCGCCGCGACCAATCCCGATGTCACT
Source organism: uncultured Selenomonadaceae bacterium (assembly GCA_905236725.1). GTDB lineage: Bacteria > Bacillota > Negativicutes > Selenomonadales > Selenomonadaceae > Quinella. The sequence goes on from CAJOCT010000001.1 coordinate 37,531, forward strand.
GTTGAAAACGGTCAACTCAAAGAATTTATTTTCCGCAGTTGCTTTATCGATCCGCAACAGTCCGAAGTTATGGCGCAATTCGCGGCGAAAGATTTAAACGCGAAAACTGCCGTGCTCTACCTTGATTCCAGCTCCGATTATTCAAAATCGCTCGGAAAAATTTTCAAGGAAACTTTTGAGGCTGACGGCGGTAAAGTCGTGATGGAAGAGGCTTTTCTCGCTAAGGACCAAGACTTTAAAGCCGCTTTGACGAAAATTCAGACTGCAAACGCCGATGTTATTTTTGTTCCTGCTTATTACGAAGAAGTCGGGAAAATCGTCAAACAGGCTCGCGAACTCGGAATTACCGCGGCGATCCTCGGCACTGACGGCTGGGACGATTCAAAAGTTGTCGAAATCGCAGGCGCGGACGCTTTGAACAATACTTTTTTCTGCACTCACTATTTTGAAGGCGACGAAGATGTTCAATCTTTCCTGACTGCTTATAAAAATGAATACAAAGAAGAGCCCAACGTTTTTGCCGCGCTCGGTTATGACGCGGGAAAAATGTTAATCGACGCAATTTCTCGCAGTAAAGGCGATATGTCCAAAATCCGCGAAAATATCGAGACCATAAAAGATTTGAAAGTCGGCACGGGCGTTATCACTATGGACGCGAAAACTCACAACCCGATTAAAGGCATTGTCGTCATCGAAAACAAAAACGGCTCGCGCGAACTTAAAACTAAAATTGCTCCCGAAGGTTAAGGGGGTAATTTTATGAAGAAAAAATTTGCGGCGGCAATGTCCGTCATGATTTTATCTGCCGCAGGTTTTGTCTGCGCGCCTCAAAATAATTTTTTCGATTCGACTTTGACGAAAGTTGAAGCGGCTCAAAATAACGATCCGAAATTTTCATTCGGCGGAATTTGTCTGGGAATGAATTTGCAGGAAGTTAAAAATATTCTCGGCGAACCTGTCACTCAAGTTGACGACGACGAATTTATTTTTGCAAACGGTCTGATTGTCGAAGTTCAAAAGCGCGATAATTCCGTCGAAAAACTCAAAACCCGCAAAGTCGGCGGCTCAACCGATGCGGGCGTTGCAGTCGGCATGTCCGCGCAAAAACTTTCCGAAATTTACGGAACGGCCGATAAAGTCGAGAATGAGCACGGCAAAACCGAATACAAATATTTCGGCGCAAACGGTATGTATAAAATCGAATTTACCGTTCGTAACGGAGTTATCGAAAGTATCGAGGCTGAAATCCGTGATTGACGCAAAAAAATTTTTGTGATAGACTTTCGCGGTTGATTAAGCGTTCCGCTGAAATTTTTTCATGAACGCGCAGAAAGGGAAGATTTTTTTATGAACATCATCGAAATTCTTGAGAAAGAACAGCTCAAAAAAGACGTTCCGCAGTTTGCGCCCGGCGATACCGTCCGCGTGCATGCGAAAATCGTCGAGGGAACTCGTGAACGTATCCAGGTTTTTGAAGGCGTGGTCATCGGTCGTCAAGGCACGGGCGTACGCGAAATGTTCACCGTTCGCCGCGTTTCTTACGGCGTTGGCGTTGAGAGAATGTTTCCTGTACATTCTCCGCGCGTCGATAAAATCGAGGTAGTTCGTCGCGGTGCAGTTCGTCGCGCAAAACTTTACTACCTGCGCAAACTCACGGGTAAAGCCGCGCGTATTAAAGAGAAGAAAAACTGACGCAGAAAATTTTTTGCAAGTAAAAACGGGCAAGGATTTATTTTTCCCTGCCCGTTTTATTTTTTTCGTTCAATAGTGCGGATGAAGTTTGACATATTCAACCGGTCGGCTCCAATCGACATGCACGCCGGTAGCTTCCCAAAGCCGCGTCATAACGATTTGAAAACTTTCAACATCAGAAGTCGGATCTATTTTTTCTTCCGTGAAGTCAAGTAAAGTTTCGTGAGGAACGGCAATAATATGAACTTGCGACAAAAAATTTTCGGTCTTTTGTTTGCCCTCTTCGTCATTTAAGAAGACGTTTATTTTTTTCTCCGCCGCGTCGTACTCGACGTAACCGAGATTATCTTTATAACTGATTGCCACGCTGAAATTTTTTTCCAAAATTTTCGCGCTCCCTTCTATGTTGCGTCGTGAAAAAGTGCTTTGACGAATTTAAAAAAATGCAGACACAGCGGCGAAAGTTCCCTGAATTTACTGCCCGCAAGCGATACGGCGAATTTTATCGGCGGATTTATCGGCACTGCTTCAAATTTCGCCGATTTTTCTATTGCGAACTTCGGCAAGAGCGAAATTGCCGCGCCGTTCGCCACAAGGTCTTTAATCGTTTTGAACTGCGAAGTTGTCAGCAAAACTTTCGGTGAAAAACCCGCCTCCGCCGCTCTCTCAATCGTCACAAAATTTTGAAATGTGCCGCCGGGTTGCAGAATAAATTTTTCTTCGCGCAGTTCGTCAAATGAAATTTGTTTTTCGCCTGCAAGTCTATGAGTTGTCGGCAAACACAAATAAAATTCGTCCTCCAACAAAGTGAAAAATTTTTCGGAATGTTCTTCGGGATTTAAAAAAATTATTCCGAAATCCAATTCACCGCCGTCCAATTTTTCGCGAATTGCGTTTGAATCTCCGAACTCCTGCAGTTCCAAAAAAATTTCCGGATTTGCCGCCGTAAACTTTACAAAAAAATTCGGGAAAAGATAAGATTCAATCATCGGCGGTACGCCCAATTTTATTGCGCCGCTTTTCGGAACTCTGAATCTTTCCATGCTGACATGCGCCGCTTGAACGTCCTGCATAATTTTTTTTGCATGAATTAAGAAAACTTGCCCTGCCTCCGTCAAACAAACGTGTTTTTGTCTTCGGTCGAAAAGTTCCAAATTCAATTCCGATTCGAGTGATCGCACGGTTTTTGTCACCGACGGCTGTGAAATGTGAAGGAGTTGCGCCGCCTTCGTAAAATTTTCCAGCGAACTTACCGCGCAAAAACATTCAAGCTGTCGCAGTTCCATTTTTTCACCGCTTCGCAATTCAAAAAATTTTCAATGATATTTCGGCAGAAAATAAAATAAATCCTGCCATTGCCGCCCTGTGCCGAATTAAGATTTTTTCTTGTCACTTTCGCGAACGATTACGCCGATTCTGTCCAAACCTTTCAAGTAAAAATCCAGCGCGTTGCCGTTGAAAGTGTTGCAGTATTCGTCGTCGATTGAGAAAATTTTTTTGAGGTCGTCGGAAATAATATTTTCGTCCTGCACAAAAAATTTTACCCAAGCATCAGAAAAATCGAAATCAATCGGCGTTTTTAAAATGTATTCGCCGAAAATATTCAGGACGTCGCGGCAAAAATCTTTTATGCCCTCATGAACTTCGCGAATTTCTTCAATAAAATTCTGTCCCGGTTCCGGCTCTCCGAAAATCGGCTTGCCTTCTGCGTCGAAAGAATTTAATTGCGCGTCGGGAGCAGTCAAAACCGCCTCAAACAAAAGTTGATACTGATAAATCGATGACTTTGTAGTTTCGTAATCGTCATTTTCGGTAAAACATCCGCGCAAAAATTCATCAGAATTTTTTCCGAAACGATTTTTATCACTCGTCGCGAAATAGTAGCCTTTAAAATCTTTTCTCGTCAATCGTTGCAAGTAATATTGAATCGTGCCGGAATAACCCATATCAACCACTCCGACTTCCTCCAAATTAGCGCCAAGACTTTCGATATATTTTAAATAATTGTCACGCTCGGTTTTCGCGTGTTCAAGAATTTTTGCGGAATTTTTTTCAATGATATTTTTGACAACGTCGGAATCTTTTTCGGGAAGAGAAATTTTTTCATTTCCGCCGATTTCCAGACCGAATCGCACGTCAAAAAATTTTTTCGTCGTGCCGTCAAATTTCAGTTTAACAAGTTCATTTGCCTGTTCAAGATTTTTAATCGACGCAACCGTTACCGCCCGCCGTGACGAATAGAAATAATTACTCGGCAGTCCTTCGACGTTCAAAAGTTCGGTTACAAGTTTATAAAGCGGTTGCAAAAAATATCCGTCCCGCGCGAAAAATAAAAGTCGCCTGATTTTATCTTCGCCTGATTTTTTTATCAGCCACAACATAAAAGTTAAAAGCGGCACCCCGTAAAACCAATAACCCAGATCGCGGAAATTTTTTATAATCAATTTTCCGCCGTGCCCCGAAGAATTTTTCAGTTGAAAGGGACTTTGAAATTTTTTCGCAAGAATCATTCCAAGCATCATTCCCGCGTAAAGTGACATTTTCCGCCCGAGATGCTTTAAGAGATTTCGACCGAAAGGAATTTGCGAAAATAAATTTCTCGCGCTCATAACGTGGTAAGCGAAAATAATTCTGTCGCTCGGGAATTGAATGTCGCTCATTTCGTTGTCGCCGATGTGAATCAATTTTCCATGCGTAAAACCTTTTTCGACAAGGTGATCCCAAATTTCCGCAGTGTCTTTTCTCATTCCGACTTCGCAGGAAATCATAATTTTTTCGTAACCGTCGATGCCGCACTTGCTCAAAAGTTCTTTTATCGCGGGCGTTTGCAAGTACATATCGGAAATCAGCCAAATTTCCCTGTTGAGAGAAAGAATTTGCTTGAACCAATCGACAACTTTTTCGCGCGGCAAAGTCAATTCTGCTTCGGTAGAAATTTCAAGGTCGCGGATTTTTTCGCAGGTCTCTTCGTCAAATTTCGTAAGTTCGGAAAAACTTTTATAAATATCGTCAAGAGTTACGTCGCGGGAAAGTTTTTTTCGAGCGTCCTCCTCCGCCTGAAGCCTGAATTTCGGGAAGTCAAAATTTCTTTCCAGAAGTTCTTCGACTTTTATTTTGATAAGTTCGTTGACGAGGTACGGCTCGGCAACATATCGCATCAAAAGCGTATCGAAAATATCGAAGGAAATAATTTCGCCGTGATCCAAAACCCATTGAATTTCCGTTTCGTTATGCCCGAAATATTGCCACATATTTCTGCCGCCGATGTTTACGGTGTAAGAATCGTTTTCGGGATTAAATTCATAAAAATTCATTCCCTCCGACAAAGTTGTCAGCGCGACGGACCTTTCAAAGGCGTGGGCAATCGTGCCGTCATTTTGTCCGCGCTCTTCGGGAAAATCTTCAATCGTCAAATTCGAGGAAAAAAATTTTCTCAACGCCTTCGACCTCGCCCAAAACATCGTACCCGCGGGAAAGTCGAAATAATTTGTAGTGTTCAAAGGCACGCCGATTTTGTTCAGCAGATAATAACCTGCCTTTTGATTTGAAAGCCAAGTGAAGGCCGCGTAAGGGACATTTTCGGCGGGGGCGGGATAAATCAAACCGACTTTTCTGTCATCGTTAAAGGCCTTGAAAATTTTTTTAATTCGCGCGGAATCTCCCAAAAGTGCGTCAAAAAGATAATGTCGCCATTTTTTTTGCTCGGAACCGGTGTAGAGAGATTTTTTTGAGTGAACGTGTGCGATAAAATTGTAATTCGGCAAAATATCCCCGAAACCGATTATAAACGGCGCAACGTCCCGCCCGCGATTCGGCACAACTCGCACAATGCATTTTTCGACGTTTGGAATTTTTTCAAAGGTCTCTTGAACTTTTTCCCGCGCAGAAGAGTCGATTATAGAAATTAACGCGTCGAATTTGTAAGGCATATTGGAAAAATATTCCGCAATTTCTTCAAGTAAATCCAGATAAAAAATATGCGCCTGAATTGCGATTTTTCCCGGCTGCGTTTTAAGTTCGCCGACAAAAAATTTTGAGTGTGAAATTTCGTCGAAAGGTTTTTGCGGCGGATTTTGCGCATCGTTCCAATCCCGATAATGCCGAGTATTTTTTATGAACGGCGCAAAACTCGTATAAAATTTATTTTTCAAACCGATTTTTGTTTCTTCGGAAATCGGCGCAACTTTATAAACCGCGCGGGCAATTTCCAACGCCTTATCTTTTTTATCTTTTTTCATCCAATCGCCGAATTTTCTCAAAGGCTCGGTAATTTTCCAAGAATTTGAATTTAACAGAGTTTCGACAGTTTTATTCAAATTTAAAATATGCTTGTCAAGTTCTTCAATGTGGCGTTCAAGGTCTGAATTTTGGCGTTCAAGGTTCGAATTTTGGCGTTCAAGGTCTGATTTTTTCCGCTGTAAATTTTTATTTTGCGAAGACAAAGAATTAAATTCGCGGTTTAAAATCTCGGGATAATTTTTTTCGCGTTTACCTTGAACCTCAAAAATAATTTTTCCGCTCAAATTATCGACTTGAAAAATAAATTGCGGGTCGGCGGTGATGAATCGATAAAAACCGTTTGAAATACTCCCCGCATTGATGCCAAAAATTTTTTGCTCAACGCCGTTAATTTTCACGCTGTTAAGTTTGACGGAAATAACATTGTTGTCGGGGTCGAAGCGCAAAAATTTCACGGGCTTTTCGGAAAAAATTTCTGCCTTGCCGATAAAATTCCCCTCGCCGTCAACATAAAAAAATTTTTCTCCCGCAAGATTAAAATTTTTTTCATCATCGCCAAGAAAAATTTCGGAATGAATCATCGACATTTTTTGCGCAAGGTTGAAAACGTCAAATTTGCCGCTGTCGAACAAAAAAGTTTTTTCGTCGTAGTTGTAAAGTTTTTTAATCTGCGCGGAAGTTTTTTCATCGCTCAAAAGATTTTTCAAAATTTCCAGACCGATTAACTTGTAAGAAATTCTCGCCTCACCGAAACAAATTTGGGCGAAGGCAAAATTTCTGTTAAATTCTCCGCCGATAACAAATTTTTTTGCTTCGGGAAAGACTTCAAGAAAAAATTTGTCGTCCGTGAACTCGTCAAAAAAATTCCGCGCAATCAAAAAAAATTCAGACTCCGCACGAACCAATTTGTCAAAAGTCGAGGCGGACATATTGTCTTGAGTTTTTCGGCGCAGTCTGAATTTCGTCAACTTTTCGGGCAAAATATAAAAATTTTCGTGAAAGCAAAGTTTTATCCACATAAAATAATCTGGCAACTGCCACAGCCCGAAAAAATCCAGCAAATTATATTTTTCGTAAATTTCGCGGCGAATCATCAAACTCGGGTGACAAAGACAGTTCGCGTTGTAGAAAAAATATTTCAGCCACTCCGCCCGCGTCCGATTTTCTTGGTCAAAAACTTTTTTATAATAATCGTCGTCGGCAAGTTCATGATAATTGCTTTTCTCGTCGATAAAATTAACTCGGGTGAAACAGGCGGCGTATTCTTCGTGCGCGTCGAGAAAATCGACTTGAGTTTCCAATTTATTTTTTTCCCAAGCGTCGTCGGAATGGTGAATGGCGATATATTTTCCCCGCGAATTTTTTACCGCCTCAGTCAAAATAATTCTCGGTCCGCGATTTTCTTCGTACAAAAAAAATTTTATTCTCGGGTCGTCGAAAGTTTTTATAATTTCGCGGCTGTTATCCCTTGAGCCGTCGTCGAAAATCAAAAGTTCAAAGTCCGTAAAAGTTTGGTCGAGTGCGCTTTGAATCGCCTCCGCAATATAATTCGCGTGATTGTAGCTGGATAAAATTATACTGACTGTCGGTTCACTCATTTATTTCGCTCCTTCCTCATAGATTTTAAAATCCCGCAAATTTTTCTGACGTCGTCTTCCGAAAGTTCTCCGTACATCGGCATTGACAAAACTTGCTTGCCGATAACATTCGCGACGGGCAAATTTTCCGGCGACGCGGAATTTAATTGGCGGTAACAGGTGAACTCACTGCAGAGCGGGTGAAAATATTTTCGCGTGAAGACGTTATAATTTTTGAACTCGTCATAAACTTCATCGCGACTCCTGCCGAAGATTTTTTCGTCGATCCGAATTACATAATATTGATAATTCAGCTTAAAATTTTCTCCGCACTTCGGCATAAGTTTAATTCCTTCGACTTCGCCAAGTTCTTCATCGTAAATTTTATGCAGAGCAATTCTCTTCTGTCGCTCGCCTTCGACGTAATTCAACATAATTCTGCCGATTGCCGCGCTGATTTCGTTAAGTTTGCCGTTAATTCCGGGCATAACAACTTCATCTTCGTTTTTGATTCCGAAATTTTTTAAAAGGTCGATTCGCGCTTTTAAATTTTTATCGCCGTGAACAAGTGCGCCGCCTTCGACTGTGTGATAAAGTTTCGTCGCGTGAAAACTGAACATTGAAATATCGCCGAAAGTCCCGATTCCCTGCCCGTCAATTTCCACGCCGAAAGCATGCGCCGCATCGTAAATAACTTTTAAGCCGTAACGGTCGGCAACCTCCTGAATTTTTTCGACGTTGCAAGGAGTTCCGAAAACGTGAACAGCCAAAATTGCGGACGTTCGAGGCGTTATCATCGACTCAATTTTTTCCGCGTCAATGTTCATGGTCTCTTCATCTGCGTCGCAAAAAATCGGCTGAATATTATTCCAGCTCAAAACGTGCGGGGTTGCGGCGAAGGTGAACGGCGTTGTTATGATGTCGCCTTGAAGTCTCAAACTTTGACAAGCAACAATCAGCGCGATTGTCCCGTTGTTGAAAAGCGAAAGGTACGGCACTTTTAAAAAATCCGTGAGTTCTTTTTCCAACATATAATGTTGCGGGCCGTTATTCGTCAGCCATTTCGCCCGCCAAATATCTTCAAGTTTTTTCGTGACTTCTTCGATCGTCGGGAAAACCGGGCGCGTTACATAAATATTCTCTGTGAACGGTTCAAAGTTCGGCAAAATAAAAACCTCCTCAAAATGCGTACTGTTTTGAGTTTCAATTTTACGGAAAACGATAAACTTGTCAATGCGTATTCGTTGCAAAAAAAAACGAAATTGCCAAATTTTTTACTTCACAAATTTATTACTTTCAAATGTTTTGTGTAAAATCTGTACGCGAGAATTAAAAATATCATCGTGAAAAACCAACTGATGCCGTAAACTGCCATAAGTGTGTCGTAAGTCGGGATTTTGGGAAAGACCGTAAAAACCCAAGTGATTCGCACGCCGCAGACGAAAATTAAAGTTATCATCGCGGGAGCCATTGAAATTCCGTAGCCGCGCAGACAGCCGGAAATAATTTCCATGATGACGCTGATAATTTCCGGCGCGATTATGTACCAAAGGCGAATTACTCCCAGCCGAATGACTTCCGCGTCGTCGTTAAAAAATCTGATGAGCGGTTCGGCGAAATATAAAATTGTTGCGGAAAGAATCAGCATTAACAGCGTATTTATCCCGAGCGATACCCACATAATTTTTTTGCAACGAGGCAAATTTCCCGCGCCGTAATTTTGACTGACGAAAGTCGTTGCCGCTTGACCGAAACCGCTTGTTAAGCAAAAGACATTTATTTCAATCGTGAACGCCGCCGCAGATGCCGCCATTGCGTCCGGGCCGAGCGCATTTATCGCCGATTGAATCAGCAAATTTGACAGAGAAAAAACCATGCCTTGAATGCCTGCGGGCAGTCCGATTCTGACAGTTTCTTTCAGGCAAGATTTATCGATTTTCATCGCGTGCAAGTCTAAGTGAATTATTCCTTCTGCCTTCAAAAGTTCGTGAAATAAAATTGACGCGCTGACTGCGTTTGCAATGACCGTTGCCCATGCAACTCCCGCAACTCCGAAATCGAATTGCAGAACGAAAATTAAATTCAAAATTATATTCAAAAAACTTGCGGCGGCGAGTGCGATCATCGGCGTTTGAGTGTCTCCGCGACTTCTGAAAATTGCCGCCTCAAAGTTATAAATTCCCATCACAGGTAAGCCGATTGAATAAATTCGCAGGTAAGTTTCAGCCATCGGCGCGACTGATTCGGGGACTTGCAACCAGTCAAAAATCGGATTTACCAAAAGTTCCGCGGTGATTAAAAGAAATCCGCCCGTTATCAGCGCAAGCAAAAAAGCCGTATGCACCGCGTCATGCACACGCTCGAATTTTTCCGCGCCTATGCTTTGAGCGATTACGACGTTTGCGCCCAAACTCAAGCCCATGAACAAATTCACGAGCAAGCCGATTAAAGATGTGTTGTTGCCTACCGCCGCCATTGCATTTTTTCCGACGAATTGACCGAGTACCAAAACATCAGCCGCGTTTAAAAGTTGTTGCATAACCCCCGTCAACGCGAGCGGCAAGGCGAATAAAATTATTTTGTCCCAAAGTGAGCCGTTCAACATATCAATGTCACGGCTTTTTTTCATAAACATAATTCCAAAAAATTTTACGATTGCAAGTCAACAATCGAGCCGCGCAGGTCGTCATGGGCGTGCGAGTGATTTTTATTTTCGTCGCTCTTTGTCATTTCGGTATGAGTGAGACCGCCGGAAACGTAAACCCTGCCGCATTCCGGGCAAATATCGTTGTGCAAAGTGACTGAAACTCTTTTGACTTCGCCTTCGCCGTTGCGTTCTTTTTCATAAGCGTTGGCAACGTGTTCATGCTCATGACCCAAGACGACGGACGCGGCAATACTCTGCGGAATTTTCGACGGCGTTTTGAAAGAAACGTCCATTTCGTCCGAGCCGTCTTTATAAGTTCTGCGCGCACAAGTTTCACATTCTGCGGGCGAAGATTTTTTTCCCATAGCCTTGTGAGTTGACGCGCCGGGATTTAAAACCACGCCGTGAGTATTTCCCGCCGCGTCGGTTTTGTCGTCCTTCTCAAAAAGATTAAAACTTATCGGCGAATAGTTGTCGGCATTTTTAAAAAGTTCGCTGACATCTTCGGGAACTTTTTTTTCTTGCCGCTCATTTTCCTGAACAATTTCTGTCGGCGAAAAATTTTTTTCTTGTCGAAAATCTGAATAAAAATTCGCGCGGACTTTTGATTTTTCAAGCCCGTAAATTCCCTTCATAAAAATTTCCTCCTTAAAAATTACTGCATTTTTCAGAATTTCGCCAAAAGTTGACGCAAAAAACAACAATCGATTTTTTATTTTCGACTGATTTATTCTTTCAACGGCTTGATTTTCCTTTCGCTTAATCGTCAAGAGCAATTTTTTTTGTTGAAGGAAAAAATTTTTTTTATGGCGAATTTTACATAAAAATTTTTGGGAGGGCTTTTTATGTTGAAGTTCAATTTTTACGGACACGCTTGCTTTCAACTTGACGACGGCAAGTATAAACTTTTATTCGATCCGTTCTTGACGGGCAACCCGCTTGCTTCGATTAAAGCTGACGAAGTTGAGGCGGATTATCTTTTGGTGACCCACGCGCACGGCGACCACTCGGGCGACGGCTACGACATTGTTACTCGTACGGGCGCGACCGCAATCGGTATCCCCGAAATCACGGACTTTGGCGGCGCAAATGTCAAAACTATCGGAATGAACTTGGGCGGCACTTTAAAACTGCCTTTCGGTTTTGTGCGAATGGTTCCGGCTCTGCACAGTTCCGGCATTCAAGGCGGGACTCCGTGCGGTTACGTCGTCGGAATCGGCGGGCAAGTTGTTTATTTCGCGGGCGATACCTGTCTTTTCGGCGATATGAAACTTATCGGCGAGCGCGACAAAATCGACTGGGCAATTCTGCCGATCGGCGATCATTTTACGATGGGAATTGAAGACGCGGCGAAGGCTGTTGAACTTCTCGGCGCGAAAAATGTTATTCCCGTTCACTACAACACTTGGGAAATTATCAAGCAAGACCCCGAAGAATTTAAAAAACTCGTCAAGGGCGCGAATGTTCATATCGTCAAGCCGGGCGAAAGTTTAAATTTAAATGCGTAATCAAATAAAAGAAATCCCCGCAGAAATTTTCGACTTTGAAAAAATTTTGAGCTTAATGAAAAATTTGCAAGAAGAAAATTCGCCGCGCGAAAAAGTTTTTGTCATACTCGGTGCGACTTCTGCGGGAAAATCTTCATTGGCGATAAAACTTGCTGAAATCTTTCAAACAGAAATAATTTCCGCAGACTCAATGGCAGTTTACAAAAATTTCGACATCGGCACGGCAAAACCGACTGCGGACGAACTGAAAAAAATTCCGCACCACTTGATAAATATTTTGGACGCGGAGGAAAAATTTTCTGTAATGGAATTTGTGCGGCGTGCAAAAAAAATTATCGCCGAAATAAATTCTCGCGGAAAAATCCCGATAATCGCGGGCGGAACCGGGCTTTACATTCAAGCACTTTTGGAAGGCTACAAATTTTCTGACGATAAAACCAAAAGCCGCGAAAGTTTTTTTGCAGAAACGGGCGAATTGGTGTATAATGCGCGTGTTGTCGGGTTGACGATGAATCGCGCAGATTTGTACAAAAAAATCGACGAGCGGACAAAAAAAATGTTTTCCGCCGGTCTCGTCGAAGAAGTTCAAAAACTTTTAAGCGCGGGAGTCAAAAAAAATTCTCAAGCAATGGCGGGAATCGGTTACAAAGAAGTTGTCGAATTTTTGCAGGGAAATTTGACGCTTGAAGAAACTGTTTCAAAGGTCAGCCAGGCGACGAGAAATTTTGCCAAACGCCAACTTACTTGGTATCGGCGAATGAATTACATAAAATTTTTTAAACTTTGCTGAAAAGTCGGCGCAAGTTCGACTTAAAATATTTTTGTAAAGGAGTTTTCTGAAATGGCAGGAAAAATTAGCAGTCTTCAGGACAATTTTTTGAATCAGGCACGCAAAGACGGCGTTCCCGTGACTTTGCACTTGGTCAACGGTTTTCAGATTAAAGGTCTGGTGAAAAGTTTCGACAACTTCACGATCGTTATCGACTCGATGGGCAAACAGCAACTGATTTACAAGCATGCAATTTCGACAGTCACCCCCGCCCGCACTGTAAGCCTCACGGGCGAAGACGGCGAAGAAGAAGTTGCAGTTGAAGAGCAACCCGTGGCGGAAGAACCGGTCAAGAAAAAACCCGGCAGACCCAAAAAAGTCGTTGCAAGCGGCGAATAATTTTAGTTGAAAAAAATGCGCGGCTTTGAAATTTTGGAAGGTTACGAGGGACGCGGAATAAAATTGCCGATGCGCAAAACCGCTTTCAGCGCGGGTTACGACCTTGAGGCGGCGGAAGATGTTTTGATTTCGCGGGAAAAAATTTCAATCGTGCCGACGGGTCTCAAAGCCTTTATGCAACCCGATGAAGTTTTGCTGATTTTCATCCGCTCAAGTCTTGCCGTCAAGCATCAATTGATTTTGGCGAATTCTGCGGGAGTTATCGACGCGGATTATCAAGATCATATTTTGTTGCCGATGATGAGTTTGGGCGAAAGTTTTGAGATTAAAAAAGGCATGCGAATCGCTCAAGGAATTTTTCAAAAATATTTGACGGTCGACGGCGATAAAATCGGAGTCGGAGAAAAAAGATTCGGGCGTTTCGGTTCAACCGGCGAATTTTGAAATAAAAAAACTCACAGCGTCGAAAAATTTTCGGCATTGTGAGTTTTTTATTTTGTAAGCTCAATAAAAATTTCTTCAAGTGAACGACCTGCGCATAAATTTTTTATCGTGTCCAGCGCAACCAACTTTCCCGAATTTAAAATTGCCGCGCGATCACATAAAAATTCTGCTTCCTCGATGTAATGAGTCGTCAAAACTATCGTGATTCCGCGCGATTTTAAATTTTGAATCAGTTCCCAAATTTTTCGGCGAACTTGCGGGTCAAGGGCGACTGTCGGCTCGTCCAAAAATAAAATTTTCGGGTGGTGAATCAGTGCGCGAACTATCAAAAGCCTGCGTTTCATTCCGCCCGATAATTTTTTTATAAAGTCGTTTTCGACGGATTTTAACTCCACGAAATTTAAAAGTTCGTCGATTATTTTTTTTCGCTCAATTTTCGGCAGGCGATGCAATCTCGCGTGAAGTTCCAAATTTTCCGCGACGGTCAAATCTTGATCGAAGTTTAAATGTTGAGGCACCAATCCGATAATTTTTTTTATTTCAAGTTCGTTGCCCGCCTGATTTAAATTTTCAAAAAAAATTTTTCCCGAAGTCGATTTTAATTGCATTGTCAACATTTTTATCGTCGTGGTTTTGCCCGCGCCGTTTTTTCCAAGCAATCCGAAAACTTCCCCGCGAAAAATTTCAAAACTCAAATCATTAACCGCCGTGAACTCGCCGAATTTTTTCGTCAAATTTTCAAGTCTTATCATTTTTTTACGCCAACAACATTTTATAAAAATTTTCCGCGTGAGGGATGAGCGATTCGGTTAATTTCACGAAAGTTGAGCCGAAACTGAAACCTTTCGCCACGTCATCTTTTGCGACCAAAGGAACTCTCGCAACTTCTTCGCCGTCATAATTTAAAATTGCGTGTCCGACAGTTTCGCCGCTTTTTATTCCCGCGTCGATAACTTTCGGCACGTCATAAACGACAGAGAAATTTTTTTCGTCCTCGCCTTTAAGCAAAGGAAAATTTAAATCTTCCTCCGCGCCGACGTGAACCGCGCCTTTTTTGCCGCCGCGAATGAAAACAACTTGTTCGATTTTATTTTTGTCCTGCTTGTAAATTTTTTCGACGCAATCAAAGCCGAAATCCAAAAGTTCTTTCGCGTCGATAAATCGAGTGTCCATATCTTTTGAATGCATAATTACCGCAATCAATTCGACATCTCCGCGTTTTGCGCTCGCAGTCATACAACCGCCCGCCGTCAGAGTGTAGCCGGTTTTTATTCCGTTGACCCCGTCATATTTTCCGAAAAGTTCGTTTGTATTCAGCGCATCAACTTTATGTCCCGCAGGAAAAATCCAATGAATTGTCGCGTATTCCGTGCCGACAATTTCGCGAAACTCGGGAAACTTCATACAATAATCGGCAATTTTCGCCATATCTCGCGCCGTCGAAGTGTGGGCAGGATCGGGCAGACCGTTCGGGTTTGCGAAGTGAGTATTTTTGCAACCGAGTTCAACAAGTTTATCGTTCATCATTTCCACAAAGTCGGGAATATTTCCCGCAACAGCCTCCGCAACCGCGATTGCTCCGCCGTTATCCGAAACCAACATCATTCCCGTCAAAAGTTCGTGCGCGGTGATTATGTCTCCTTCCTGCAAATGCAAGTCGGAGTACTCGGTTTGCGCAACTTCTTTGGAAATTTTTATTTCGGTGCCCGGCGGAAGATGTTCGATTCCCAAAATGCACGTCAACATTTTTGTCATGCTCGCGGGCGGATAAATTTGATCAGCATTTTTTTCGTAAATCACTCGGCCGGTCGAACTTTCAATCACGATTACCGAATCTGAATATAAAAGCGGCTCGGCTTGAACTTGGCAAGAAAAAATCAGTGCGGCGAAAAAAAATATTTTCTTAAAGAAGTTTTTCAACAATACACAACTCTCCTCAAAAAATTTAATTTTCGGCTCATTTATCGAAGTCAATCAGCGCGTTGAAAAATTCGTTCGTATACGGCAAAAGTTTTTGAATGTAATCTAAAGTGAGTTGCTGAAATTTATTGCCGTGATCCAGTCGGTGAGAAAACCTGCCTGCAAATTCCAAAATATCTTCCAAAGTCAAATTTTCCCGCTCGACTCCCGCCATGCAAATTAAACCGAATTCAAAAAATTTATACAGCGTCGCGAACAAAAAATAATTTTGCATTAAACTTCCTTGAACTCGGCACGGATAAAGCCCCGCAATAAAATTATGCACAAGGTAATTTTCCATTAACTGCGGATAAGGTTTTTTGACAAATTCTTCGTAAGCTGCAAAATTTTCGTCGTAAAGATGCAAAATCTCATCAGCCGGTTTTGAAATTTTTTCCGTCATTCCGAAAGCCAGCGGCACATATTTTGCAAAATTTCGCTGTTCCGCCGAATAATAAATTATCGCCGTGCCGAAAAGTTTTTCCATAAGCTGAAACATTATTTGAATAAACGCTTTTTTGTCGAAATTTAAAATTGAAAAATTTTTTTCCATTCGCTTAAAAAAATCTTCCGTGCGAAATTCTTTCTCAAACTCTTCGACCATTTCTTCGGACAAATTTTTTAATTGGCGATCAATCATCGAAAGCATTATTCCCAAAATCGTCAGGCGTTTGTTGAGCGAAAAATTTTTGTTTTGCAAAATTTCTATGGCGATTTTTTCCAGCGGCAGTAAAAATTTTCGCGCAGGCATATCGCTTATTGATTGATGAAGAAACGCACTTGACCGCGAAGTTTTCAGCGAAACATCTCGAAATTTCAACGGCTTTGAATCAATCAGCGCAAGTTTCGCGGCAACGGGACAAAATAAACTCAAAGTTCTTGTAATCGCGTTTCCGATTACAAAAGTTCTGCGCGGAAAAACTGCGCAACTGTCCGCCAAAAAATCTTCGCCCAACTTTTTTTGAATAAAACACAAACTGTTTTCGCAAATCATCGGGCAAAAAAAATTTTCGTCGAGTTTCATTCTGTAAGTTTGCGTTTCCTGATTCCAGAAGAGACTGTCCAGAATTTCTTTCCGCACGTCCAAATCTTGCAACATTCTGTATTTTTCAAGCGCGGTTCTGTCAATATCAATTTGAAAGCCCTTGCAACATTTTGCGCCGCACTTTTCGCCGTCGCAGGAAAAATTTTGAATATATTCCGGCTCAAAGCAATTAAAAATTTTTTCTGTTTCAGTCATTGTAAATCACACCTCGATAAATTGAGGAACGATGTCGGCAAAAGTGCCGTCGGGCATGCGAAAGCCGCCGGGAATTGTTCCGAGTTCGGTAAAGCCCAATCGTTTATAAAGTTTTCTTGCGGGAATATTATTTGCAACAACTGCGTTGAACTGCAAAATTTTGAAACCGAGTTCACGCGCTTTTTTTATGCAATGAGTGACGAGAATTTCACCGATATGTTTTCCGCGCAAATTTTTTTTCACTGCGTAACTTGCGTTTGAAATATGAGCGCACCTGCCGACGTTGTTGGGATGAAGAATATAAATCGCCAAAACTTCGCCTGTGCTTTCTTCAACTGCAAGACCGGTAAAAGATTGCGCAGAAAAAAATTTATCGCCGCTCTTTTCGTCGAGTTCTTTTTCTTGCGGGAACGCCACGCCTTCGCGAACAACTTCATTCCAAATTTCAATCGCGGGAATAATTTTTTCTTTCGTGTAAGGTTCAACAATAACTGCCATAAAAAAACTCCTTCAAAAAAATGTTTCGACGCGTAAATTTATCACAAGACCTGAACTTATGCAACAAAAAACGGCTTAACCGCCGTCAGTGTAAAAATTTTTACTTTAAAAACTTCCGCGTTGAGCTTGGATTGCAAAAGCCGCCTCCAAAATTTGTCTGCCGATCGGAACTGCGCTTGTTGCCCCGAAACCGCCCTGCTCGACAATTACGGCAACGCTTACGGTCGGATTTTCAAAAGGTCCGTAACCTACAAACCAGCCGTGATCTCTGCCTTGAGAATTTTCCGCAGTACCGGTTTTGCCCGCAATTTGATAAGGAAAGCCCGCGAAATTTCGAGCCGCGGTACCCGTCTTTGTAACCTCATGCAAACCCGCCTGAACTCTTTGGATAACATCGGGGGGAACGTCCAAAGTTCCGACGAGTTCCGGCTGAATGTCTTTGATAACTTCGCCGTTTTGAGTGACGATTTTTTTCACGACGTGCGGTTTAAATCTTTGACCGTTCGCCGCAATTTCGCCCATAACCATCGCCGCTTGAAGAGGTGTCACAAGGTTAAAGCCCTGACCGATTGCCGCGTCAAAAGTTTCGGACAAAAACCACTCTTCGCCGTAAACTTCCATCTTATATTCTTTACTCGCGACAAGTCCCGGCGATTCGTACGGCAAATCAATTCCCGTAACCGAGCCGAGCCCGAACATTTTCGCGTAATGACCGAGCAAGTCAACGCCCAAACGATTGCCCATTTCGTAAAAATAAACGTTGTCGGAATGAGCAAGAGCTGCATGAAAATCCAGCCAGCCGAGAGCCTCACCGCCCGCGTTCCCTTTCGGAATGAGCCAGTGAGTTCCGCCGTCAAAAATTTGTTCGTACGGATCAACTTTCCCCGCGGCAAGTGCAGCAGTTCCCGTGACGATTTTAAAAGTCGAGCCCGGCGGATATTCGCCCGTGATGGTCTTGTTGTCCATCGGGTGATAAGGATTGGTGTTAATCGCGTTCCAATCTTTGGTTGAAATCCCATGCGCGAAAAGATTCGGGTCGAAGGCGGGACGAGATACCATCGCCAAAACTTCGCCGTTCTGTGGATTTAAAACAACTGCGGCGGCGGCATTTGCATGAATTTCCGCAAGCATTCGATCGACTGCCAATTCTGCGGCAACCTGTAAATCTCTGTCGATAGTCAAAATTAAATCGTACCCGGGACGCGGCTCCTTCTTGCCGAGAATTTGCACAGGTTTACCCGCAACGTCGACTTCGACTTGCTCACCGCCGTTTTCTCCGCGTACTTCTTTATCATAAACTTTTTCCAGCCCGAATTTGCCGATCGTATCGCCCGATTTATAACCTTCGTCTTTTTTTCGCTCAAGTTCTTCATCCGAAATTTCGCTGACGTAACCGAAAGTGTGCGCTCCCTCTTGCTTGAGAATGTAATTTCTAATCGGCTGAACTTCGATAACGACGCCGGGATATTCATATTTCTGCTCTTCAATAATCGTGACAATATCGGGCGTTACGTCCATTTTTATTCTGATCGGATCGAAACCGACGTGAGCGGCGATTTTTCGCTGAATATCTTCAATCGGCACGTTCAAAAGTTTGGAAATTCGTGCAATGACTTCGGGCTTAATCGGTTCAGTCAAAGGCAGGAGAGAGACGACAAAGCCCGGCCGATTGGTTACCAAAAGTTGACCGTTGCGATCAAAAAAAGTTCCGCGCGGGGCAACGGTGGGAATAATTCTGATTCTGTTGCCGTCCGCAAGCCGCGCATAATATTCGCCGTCAACGATTTGCAAATAACCGACTCGCGCAATCAGAATAAAAATAACCAACGTTATCAAAACCGCCAGCGGTTTCAGCCGCCCGATATATTCGTCATCATTGTTTCTGTTATCCAGCATTCAAAACTCCTACCCGTGCCGCTTGGCAAATTTATCGAAGTCATAAACCAATTTGTGAACCGGCCACGCCAAAAAAAGTTGAAAGCAGACGAAGGGAATTAAATTTGTCTGCACGGCGTAAACGAAATTTATTCTGTAACCGATTAAAAAAATTAAAATCAGCGTAATAAAAAAATGCAGGCACGCGGCGAGGGGCGCACTCAGCACAGGAAAAAAAAACTGGTCTTTGAAGACGTGGACGGAAAATTTGCCGAACAAAAAACCGATTACCATGTAACTGAAAGTTGCACAGCCGAAATATCCGCCCGTCGTCAAGTCTTGCAACATTCCCGTGATAAATCCCATTCCAACGCCGGGTTGCCAGCCGTGAATAAATGCGACCGAAACCATCAGCAAGAGCATTAAATTTACGCTGACGCCGCCGTAATCTACGAAAGTGAAAAGCGAAGTCTGCGCGGTGTACATCAGGACGATAATTATTGTCCACGAGACGACCATTTTCACGGCGCGACACCTCCCGCAGAATTTTGCTGAAGTTGCTGTGCCTGCTGTTGTGCCTGCTGAATTTGTTGCTGTTGTGCCTGTTGAACTTGTTCTTGTGCCTGTTGCTGAATCATCTGAGCTTCTTGAATTTTCTGTGCAGTTTCGTACGGATCAGTTTCAGTACCGGGAACTTGCGGAGGCGGTTGCAAAGGTTCCGGCGGAGCTTCTCTGGACGCGACAATTACCGCAACATCTTCCAGCTTGTCGAAGTTCACTGAAGTTTCCATAATTCCGTATTTTAACAAACCGCCCTCGTCGTTATGAATTTCCTTAATTTTGCCGACGACAATTCCTTTCGGATAAACGCCGCCGAAACCCGAAGTGACGACCATATCTTCAACTTGCACATCGGAATTTTTAGGAATGTTCACCATTCGCGGCTGATGCGGATTGTTTATTGAGCCTTCGACAATTCCCGCAACTCTCGATTCGGGACGCTGAATCAAAGTTCCGACTGATGAGCGCGGATCTAAAATCAACTGAACTTTCGACGAGTTTAAACCCGCTTCGGAAATATGACCGACCAGACCCATTTCGGTAACGACGGCCATATTGTCCGCAACTCCGTCAAGCGTCCCGCGATTTATTACGATGACACTTGACCAGGTGTCCGCCTCTCGACCGATAACGCTTGCCGCCACCAAGTCGAATTGAGTTGCAACCTGTTTGTAACCGAGCAAGGCGCGAAGTCTTTGATTTTCCGACGCAAATTCTGACGCGGTTAAATTTTGTGCCCTCAAAAGTTCGACTTCTTCGCGCAATAATTTATTTTGCGAGTGAAAATTTTTGATTTCTATGACGCTGTCTTTCAAAAATGTAAGCTGACTTCCTACCCACGAAAAACCGCGCTGAAACGGTGAAAGAATCGCCATAGCCGTCTTGTCCGCCGGTCCGGGGTTAAATGTTCCCCGTGCCGCGAAAAAAACTGAACAGAACACGACGATAAACAAAAAAATCAGCGCGGCAATTTTTTTCTTTGATTTAGTTTTTTTGCGAATTAAGTCACTCATTGCCTCAAGCTTTCAATTTTTTAGAAGTCATTACAACACGTTTGAGCAAGTTCAAATCTTCCAAAGCCCTGCCGGTACCTTCGCCGACGCAACTCAAGGGATCTTCCGCAACGATTACGGGCATTCCCGTTTCTTTGGAGATGAGTTTGTTGAGATTGGCAAGGAGTGCTCCGCCGCCCGTCATCATAATTCCGTGATCCATGACATCGGCGGCAAGTTCGGGAGGAGTTTTTTCCAACGTGCCTTTGACCGCATCGACAATTTTATAAATCGGATCGCCGAGAGCCTCACGAATTTCGCTGGCTTTAATCGTCAAAGTTTTCGGCAGTCCCGTAACCAAGTCACGTCCGCGGATGTCCATTGACTTATCTGATTCGCGCGTGACAATCGCCGTGCCGATGGTAATTTTAATTTCTTCCGCCGTACGTTCACCGATCATCAAGCTGTAAACTTTTTTGACGTACTGAACGATTGAAGAGTCCATTTCGTCGCCGCCGATTCTGATTGAACGACTTGTAACGATTCCGCCGAGAGAAATGACAGCAATTTCGGTTGTTCCGCCGCCTATATCGACGACCATGTTGCCCGTTGCCTCCTCGACAGGTAAGCCCGAGCCGATTGCCGCCGCCATAGGTTCTTCGATTAAATAAGCCTCACGAGCTCCCGCCTGTTGAGCCGCGTCGATAACTGCACGCTTTTCGACTTCGGTAACTCCCGAAGGCACCCCGACAACTACGCGCGGACGAACGAAAGAACTTGTATTCATTGCCTTGCGAATAAAATATTTTAACATTGCCTGCGTCACGTCGAAATCGGCAATAACTCCGTCTTTCATCGGACGAATTGCAACGATATTTCCGGGCGTTCTCCCGATCATTTGCTTGGCTTCGTCGCCTACCGCCAGCACTTCGCCCGAATCTCTTTTTATAGCCACAACTGAAGGTTCGCGCAGGACAATTCCGCGACCTTTAACATGTACGAGTGTATTCGCCGTTCCAAGGTCTATTCCCATGTCGCGCGATCCGCCGAATAATCCAAACATCTAAGTTATAACTCCCTTCCTTTGGTTGACGAAAAAAATCAACCAGACTGCCCGTTTTTGGCGGGGATATTTTATCATATTTTATTCACTTTGCAATATTTCAAGACAATTTGACAGTAAAAATTTTTTGTGTTAAAGTTGCCGCTGTGTTTAATTAAGTTCGCGCTCGTAGTCCAGTGGACAGGACGTCAGCCTCCGGAGCTGAAAGCGTGGGTTCGATTCCCGCCGAGCGCACCAGTTCAAAAATTAGGATTTAGGAATTAGGAATTAGGGGAAATTCTTGATTGCTAAGTCCTAATTTTTTTTCTGGATCAAGTTCAAGAATTTTTTCAATCTGATTTTTCATTTCGGGAAAATTTTTTGTAATCGTGTTATAAACGTCGGTCATATTTGGCAATTCATACTTGTACGCGACAATATCCCCAAACTCCGCCACTTTTTTCCAATCAACTTCCGAATAATTTTTTATCAAATCATCGGACAAATGTTTCGTGAACTCTCCGATATTTATCAAAGTCATTCCTACAGCGTGCTTTGTTAATTCATCTTTCAAAAACTCTTCAAGATTTTTCTCGCCGATAAATTTTAAAATCAATCCGATTTCGGAACAAATTTTTTGTAAGATAATTTTGTCCCTACTCTGCATAAATTTCCGCCTCCTCGTCAATTTCAAAAATCAATAAGTTTTCAAAATTTCGTAACGGGTATTTCTTTGCGCGGGAATTTTGCCTGCGTCCTTGATGAGATTGACCATTTTTTTGACGGACATTTCAAAAGAAGTTCCCGCCGCCTTGACGACATTTTCTTCAAGCATAATACTTCCCAAATCGTCCGCGCCGAAAGTTAAAGTAAGTTGCCCGATTCTTTCGCCTTGAGTGACCCAAGAGCCTTGAATATGCGCGATATTGTCAAGAAAAATTCTCGTCATCGCAAGAGTTTTCATGTAATCCCACGAATTTATTTTTTTTCCGCCGAGCGCGGTATTTTTCGGCTGATAAGTCCAAGTTATAAAGGCACGAAATCCGCCCGTCTCGTCCTGAAGGTTGCGAATTTTTTCCATATGTTCAAGTCGCTGTTCGTAACTTTCGCCGAAACCGATAACCATTGTCGCAGTCGTTTTCATTCCGATTGAGTGAGCAAGTTTCATAACGTTGAGCCAGTCCGCAGTCATTATTTTTTTCGGGCTGATTTTTTTTCGCACCTCGTCAACCAAAATTTCCGCGCCGCCTCCGGGCAAACTGTCCAACCCCGCCGCTTGAAGTCGTTTCAAAGTTTCCAAAATCGAAATGCCTTCAAGTCGCGCAAAATGCTGAATCTCCGTCGCCGTGAACGAATGAATTGTTATATCGAAATTTTTTTTGATGAGTTGCAACATTTTTTCGTAATAACTCAAAGGCAAATCGGGATGAAGTCCGCCCTGAATCATAACTTGAGTACCGCCCGCCTCAACAGTTTCGCGAACTTTTTCGAGAATTTCTTCATAAGTCAAAAGATATGCGTCCGATTGATTTTTTTTCCTGAAAAATGCGCAAAATTTACACTCGTTTTGACAAATATTTGTGTAATTTATATTTCGGTCGATGATAAAAGTTGTGACGTTGCCGAATTTTTCGCGGCGAATTTTATCGGCACTTTCGCCGAGTTCCAATAAATCGCCGTGTTCAAGCAAATTCACAGCCTCATTTTTTTCCAATCTCATAAAATTTTTTCCTCATAAAAACTGTTGCGTTCTGCAGGTATATAACCGACTTCAGAAATAATTTCGCTGAGAGTTTCGCGGGAAATATTTTTATTTTCGCCGGAGCCCGCCGCGTGAATAATTTTTTCTTCGCCGATCGTCCCGTCCAAATCGTCCGCGCCGAAACCGAGTGCAAGTTGAGCAACAGGCAAAGTCATCATCACCCAAAACGCCTTGAAGTGGTCGAAGTTATCCAAAATAATTCTGGACAGCGCGAGCATTTTTAAATTTTCCCACGCGCCGACAGGTCGAAGATTAAATTTTTCGCCGAGTTCAGTATTTGCGGGGAAGAAAGGAAATAACATCATCGCCTGAAATCCGCCCGTCTCGTCCTGAAGTTCACGAATTTTTATCAAATGTTCGATTCGCTCCTCAATCGTTTCGACGTGACCAAACATCATTGACGCATTGGTTTTTATGCCGAGTTTGTGAGCCGTCCGCATAATTTTAAGCCACTGTTCACCCGAAAGTTTTTTAGGACAAATAATTTCACGAACGCGCGGGGAAAAAATTTCCGCACCTCCGCCTGGTAAAGTCTCAACGCCCGCACTTTTCAACGCCGTCAAAATTTCCGCGAAAGTTTTATTTTCTTTTTGAGCAAAATTAAAAATTTCCGCAGGCGTGAAAGCATTTATCGAAACTGCGGGAAATTTTTTTTTGACGAGCTTTATAACGTCAAGATAATAATTAAAATTTTTTTCGGGATGAAGTGCGCTGACAATATGAATTTCCGATAAATTTCTTATTTCGCCGAAGTCATTCAGAATTTTTTCAACGTCGTCAAGTTCGAGAGTGTACCCGCGATTGTCACCGCTCCGACATTGAAAAGCACACAGCGGACAATTTGAACTGCAAATATTCGTCAAATTTATGTGGCGGTTGATTATGTAAAAAATTTTCTTGCCGCTCTTCGATTCCTTGATTCGACGCGCCGCCCGTGCCAAAAAAAGTAAATCATTTTCGCGGTAAAGTTCCAACGCCTCATCAAAATTTAATCGCTCCTGATTTTCGACTTTTTCCCGCAAATTTTTATCAATCATTTTATAAGCCTCAAAATGTTAAAATTACAATCGCACGCCGCCGGAGTTCGCCCGATTTCGCGAATAATTTTTATAATCTCGTCTTCCGCCAAATTCGTCGGACTCGTCGCCCCCGCGTCATGCAAAATATTTTCCTTGTGAATTGTGCCGTCAATGTCATTCGCGCCGAAATTTAACGCGACTTGTGCAACGGGAACAGTCAACATCACCCAGTAAGCCTTTATGTTGTCGAAATTGTCGAGCATCAGCCGAGAAATCGCCATCGTTCGCAAATCGTCCCACATCGAAGTTTGTTTAATTTCTTTTTCCAGCGCGGTATTTTTCGGCAGGAAAGGAAACGGGATAAAAGTTTGAAATCCGCCCGTCTCGTCTTGAAGTTCACGCAGTTTTATCAAATGTTCGATGCGTTCGGCAAAAGTTTCAATGTGACCGTAAAGCATCGACGCATTGGTTTTGATTCCGAGTTTGTGCGCAGTCCGTGCAACGTTCAGCCACTCCGCCGCAGTCGCTTTTTTCGGGCAAAGCAAATTTCTGATTCTGTCCGATAAAATTTCTGCACCGCCGCCCGCAATCGCCTGAAGTCCCGCGTTTTTCAGTTCAGTCAAAATATTTTCAACAGTTCGACCCGAAATTTTCGCAAAGTGAGTAATCTCAACTCCCGTAAACCCTTTGATATATAAATTCGGAAATTTTTCGTGAATGACTTTGACGATCTCAAGATAATTTTCAAATTTCCAAGTCGGATGAAGTCCGCTGACAATGTGCAATCCCGTCATATTCGGATCCTTCAGTGCGTCTTCTATCAGATTTATAATTTGTTCTGTCGTCATAGAATACGCGCCGAGAGAATTTTCATCCCGACCGAAAGCGCAAAATTTACACCGCGCCGAACAAATATTTGTCAAATTTACGTGGCAGTTTACGTTGTAGTAAACGATGTCACCGCATTTTTTCCTGCGCACTTCATCTGCCAACATTCCGAGCCAAGCCAAATTTTTGCAGTCGAATAAATTTATTCCGTCGTCAAAAGTTAATCTCTCTTCACGCAAAATTTTTTGTTCAATTTTCTCAAGTTCGCTTCTTATGTGCAAACACTCACCCCGTTTTAATCGACGATAATTTTTCTTGCGCCCAAAAATCTCGAACTCCAATATTCGCTGTCCAACGAGTCAATTCTGATACCGCGACTTGATGACGCATGCAAAAATCTTCTGTCACCGACGTAAAAGCCGCAATGTGACGCGCCTGAAGTGTAAGTCGTGAAGAAAACCAAATCGCCCGCCGATAATTGCGAAACTTTCGCCGCCTTACCGAGCAAATATTGTTCATCGGCAAGACGCGGGATAACGAAGCCGTTCTGCTTGAAAACGTATTCCAAAAATCCCGAACAGTCGAAGCCTTTAGGCGTATTGCCGCCGAAAACGTACGGCACACCGATATAATTTTTCGCCGTCGCAACAATTTCAAGTCCCTGATTGCCGGTTATAAAAGTTTTTCCGTACGGCACAAGATTTTTGTTAATCGGCGCGGAATTGGAATTTTTCGGCTCTTTCACAGTTTTTATTTTCGTCGTCATTTTACTCGGCAGTTCGCGGCCTTTAATCGGTTTCGCCTTTTGCAAAGCTCGCCAAGTAACATTTGTGACAACTCCCGTCGCGCTTATTTCTTTATCCTTCTGAAAAGCCAAGACCGCGCGTTCCGTCTCATTACCGAAAATCCCGTCAATCTCGGTAATTTCGTATCCGATAAGATAAAGTTTTTTCTGCAAAGTTATGACATCTTCGCCCTTGGAATTTTTTGAAAGCGTGGGCGATGCATAAACATTGGCACAAATCGAAATTAAAATTGCGGCAGTAATCGTTAAAATTTTAAACCTCATTTCAAAAATCCCCCGACCTCAAATCGGACGAAAAGAAAATTTTTGTCGCGGCTTAATGTAACCCGTCAAAAAATTTTCTTCGTTCAGAATTGTCGCAACGGTGTTCACCCTGTCATCGGGCGGCAAAATATTTTCGACAATTTGAACTTCGCCGACATATCTTCCAAAATTTTCGTTGTCTATGGTCACATCTCCAAAAGTTCTTTCAGTCGGAGAATTATTTGCTTTAATCGTGCCGCCGAGCTGTTTTAAAATCTTTCTGCCTTCAACCGCGCGAATGACAGATTTTGAAACGTCCGGGCGACGCGTGAATTTACTTTGCAAAAGTTTTTGAGAAATTTCGTCTTCAGTCAAAATTTTCACCTGCATAATAACTTCGTCGTCAATTATTTTTGATAACGCCGATAAATCTTTTTCGGACGGCAGACCGTCGCCGATAATTATGAAATCCGCGCCGAGAGCCGCCAAAAATCTCGCTGATAAGTCCGTCGAAAAATTTCTGCAGTCTTCCAAAGTCGGCAAACCTTCACAAAGCGGAAGACGCGGCTTGTTCAAACTTTGAACAAATGCCCCTGCAGAAATTCCGAAGTCGTGAAAAATTTTATTTTGATTTTCAAAAAAATATGAGTCCAATCCCGTGTGCGGATGCGGATAAAAATTATGCAACGCCTCAATGTTATCAAAATTCGCGCCACAGTTTTTAATCGAGGTCAAAAAATCTTTCGTGACGGTCGAGGCGTTCAGTTGAATTTTCCTAACCTTGCTAAGTTCGGCAACTTTTTCCGCGCTGAAACCGTCATCGAGCCTTAAAGTCAACCCGTCCAAGTCGAAGTCAGAAATATTTTCGGGATTGACATCAATAATAATTTCAAAATTATTTTCGATTCCCGCGGCAAGCACTATTGCAAATTCATCGAGAAATTTTTCGCCGTCCGCAGTCGATTCGGGAATTTGCGCCGAAGTGAAAAGCCTTGAAAGTCCCATCGATGCGGCTTTTTTAATCAGCGAAATATTTTCTTCTACGCCATACCCGAGTCCCGCATATACAGATATTCCATTCCGCATTTTCGTCTCCTCATTTATTCTATCGCGATAGAATCTTCATCGACTCTATTGCGCTTTTCGCATGACCGTTACATTTTTTCAACGCCGCAAGAGCTTCGGCTTCCGTGCAATTCGTCGCGGCGATGACAATTCTTTTTGCGCGGTCGCGAAGTTTTTCATTCGTCGCGTTCACGTCAACCATCAAATTTCCGTAAACCTTGCCGAGTTTAATCATTGCGCCGGTTGTCAGCATATTTAAAATCATTTTCGTAGCAGTACCCGCCTTCATTCGAGTCGAGCCGGTTATAACTTCCGCGCCGGTTACCGCCGTCAGAGCAATATCGGAAATTTTTGCAAGTGCAGAATTTTCAACGCAAGAAATCCCGACAGTTGCCGCGCCGATTTTTTTCGCGTACTCAATTCCGCTCAAGACGTAAGGCGTTCGACCCGATGCGGCAATTCCGACTAAAACGTCTTTATCAGAAAAATTTTTTTCGGCAAGGTCAGAAAACGCCGCGGATTTATCGTCCTCCGCGCCCTCAACCGCGCTGATTAAAGCTGCATTGCCGCCCGCGATAATTCCCTGAATCATTTCGGGATTTGTTCCGAAAGTCGGCGGACATTCCGACGCGTCCAAAACTCCGAGCCTGCCCGAAGTTCCCGCGCCTATGTAGAAAAGTCTTCCGCCGCCGGAAAGTTTTTCCGCAACGAGTTCAACCGCCTCTGCAACGGAAGGCAAAATTTTTTCGACTGCCGACGCAACTTTTTTGTCTTCGTCATTGATAATTTTCAACATTTCCAAAGTCGAACACTTATCAATATTCGCGCTGGCAGAATTTCTCTGTTCTGTTGTCAATTCCGAAAAATCCATTTAACCACCGCCTTTGATAATTCGTAATGCGTAATGCGTAATGCGTAATTTTCAGTAATTGCACATCTCGCATCAATCAATCACGCCAATTTTTGCAATAAAAAATAAATCCCTAATATAAATTTATCAACGTTGATATAATTTCAAACTTAAAATCACGGAATTGGAATCAGTTCGGCAACTTCGGGGTTACCGTCCTTAATCAAACGATTCTTGAATCTCGAAAGTGCCGCAACTACCGGCGCACCTTTCAAGCGCATTTTGAATCTTAACAAAGTATGAGAATTTGAGCCGTAAATCGGAATTCTGTCCAGAACGTAATTTTTCGGCTGATAATGCGCCAGACCGTAATCCATCGCGAAGCCCGCGCGATAGCCGACCTCTTTGCAAAGTTCTTCTGCCTCAATCGTGTACCTTCCGTCGGGATAGGCGATAAACTTCGCAGGCTTTTTCAAATACCATTCAATCGCCTGTTTTGAGCCGTAAATCTGATCCCAAAGTTTGTCGCGCGAAGAAATTTCTAAAAAACTTTTGTTGCTCAGCGTGTGACTTTCGATGTCAACCAGACCGCTCGCCTGCATTTCCTGCGCCTGTTGCCAAGTGATGTAATTCGGATAAAGATTTATGTTATCGGTTATGACGAACATTGTGGCTCTAAGATTGTATTTTTGCAAAATCGGGAAAACATTTTTGTAGTTGTCCGAGTGACCGCCGTCAAAAGTAACTACAACAGGCTTGCCCGGCAAAGAGCCTCCGCCTTCCCAAGCGTCCAAAAGTTCGTCGGGAGTCATCACCGTGTAGCCGTCGTCAACCAAAAATTTCATCTGCGCGTCGAATTGCTCAACAGTCAGCGTAAAAGCATTTTTATCGACATCATTAACACGGTAATAAGTCAAAACAGGCACGCCGCCCGCCTCTCGCTCAAAAAGCCAAAACAAAAATCCCGAAACCGCAACGACGGTGAGTATAACTAAAGTTATCACTGCTCTTTTCATAACAAAGTTCTCCTCAAACTCGGCAAACCACTTCTTCAATCTAAAAAAACTTTCATACTTTTTTCAGTTTATTTCGCTTAATATATAACAATGCGGCAAAAGTGTCAAGAATTTTTCACCAATATTTATTGCAAAAAAAAATCTCCCGAAGGAGAAGAAAATTTTTTTAGTCGCGATTTGTCAAACCGAGTGATTGCAAAATTTCCAAGTCGCCTTTAATTGTCGTGCCGGAAGTCGTCAGCATATTTCCGGTAATAGAGGCGGACGCACCGTTCAAAAAAGCACTTGCGCCCTTGTCCGGCAAAAGTTTTCTTCCCGCGGCAAGTCGAATATTTGCAGTCGGATTTATAAATCTGAAAATTGCAATCGTCCGCAAAATTTCTTCGGCGGAAAGCGGCGACAAATTTTCCAACGCGGTACCTTTGACAGCCATCAGCGCGTTTATCGGGATCGACTCAATTTTTAATTCGGCGAGTTCAAAAGCCATATCGATTCTGTCAGAAAAATTTTCGCCCATTCCGATAATCCCGCCCGAACAAACATTTAAACCAAATTTTTGCGCAAGTTTAATCGTGTTAATTCTGTCGTCGAAAGTATGAGTCGTGCAAATTTGCGGGAAAAATCTGCGCGAAGTTTCGATATTGTGATGATAACTTTTCACACCCGCCGCCCGCAGTCTTTTGAATTGCTCCGCCGTCAAAATTCCGTGAGAGGCGCATAAATCGATTTTTAAATTTTTTCGCAGAAGTTCATAAGCCGCAATCGCCTTGTCAAAATCTTTTCCGCTCAACGCCCGACCGCTCGTCACGATTGAAAAACGATTCACGCCGAATTTTTCGTTGACTTTCGCGGCAGTCAAAATTTCTTTCGCAGGCAAAAAATTATATTCGTCGATACCTGTTTTATGGCGGGCAGATTGAGCGCAGTACTTGCAATCTTCGCCGCAACGTCCGCTCTTGCCGTTGATAATCGTACACAAGTCAATGTGATTCCCGCAAAAATTTTTCTGAATCAAATGTGCGCCGTGCTGAAGTTCTTCAAGAGGAGTCGTCAAAAAAAATCCAACGTCATCTTTTCGCGTTAATCTTTCGCCGGAAATAATTTTCTCCGCAATTTTTTCCGCAGTCAAATTTTTTGTATCCATCCAAAAACTCTCCCAAAAAAATTTTTTTGAATGTTAACAAATAATTTTGACTCGGTCAACTATTTTCAAAACTCAATAAAATTTTTCAAAACTTTTAAGCCGACATCGCCGGATTTTTCGGGGTGAAATTGAGTCGCGAAAATATTTTCACTTTCGACAGCCGCAGTAATTTTTTCACCGTAATCACTCGTCGCCGAAATCAAATTTTTATCAAGAGGCGCGGCGTGATAGCTGTGAACAAAATAAAAGTACGAATTATTTTTCAATCCCGCGAAAATTTTCGATTCGCCGAAATTTACCGCGTTCCAGCCCATATGAGGAATTTTTAAATTTTCCGCAGAAATTTTTTTGACTTCGCCTTTAAAAATTCCAAGACCTTTGACATTCGGCGATTCCTCACTTTTCTCGAACAAAATT
This sequence comes from uncultured Selenomonadaceae bacterium, assembly GCA_905236725.1. Taxonomy (GTDB): domain Bacteria; phylum Bacillota; class Negativicutes; order Selenomonadales; family Selenomonadaceae; genus Quinella. Next base: position 68,122 of record CAJOCT010000001.1, read on the forward strand.
TGAAGTCCGACACAAATGCCGAGTAAAAATTTTTTCGCTGCAATCTGTTCCAAAATCGTCGGAATTAAACCCGTCGCCTCAAGATTTTTCATACAGTCGCCGAATGCTCCGACTCCCGGCAAAATCATTTTTTCCGCGCGTTTTAAATCTTCAGCGTCACTCGTAATTTTCACATCGCCGCCGACAAAACTCACAGCCTTAGCCACGCTGTACAAATTCCCCACGCCGTAATCAATTAAAGCCGTCATAAATTTTTCAATCTCCTAAACTCTCAAAAAATTTCTCATCGCGCTTAAATCGTCGCGAAGTTGTTTTTTCAACTCATCGACTGACGAAAAAGTTTTCTCGTCCCTAAGTTTTTCGATAAAGCTGACTGAAATTTCTTCGCCGTAAATTTCCGCGTTGAAGTCGTCGATAAAAATTTCCAGCCGCCTTTTCGCAACTTTAAAAGTCGGATTGTCGCCGATATTCGCAATTCCCGAAAAAATTTTCCCGCGAACTTTTACAAGCACGATATAAGCACCGTTAGGCAACATCGCGCGATTGTCGGCAATTTCCAAATTCGCCGTCGGAAATCCCAACTTTCGCCCGCGCTTATCGCCGTGAACAACTTCCGAAACATAAGTAAAATTTCTGCCGAGAAGTTCATTTGCCGCCGCCAAATTTCCTTCGGCAATCAACGCACGAATTTTTGTACTGCTCACGATTTTTTTTTCGACAGTGACTGCGGGACAAATTTCTGCCTTGAATCCGTAATTTTCGCCCTCACGAATCAAAACTCTGCCGTTGCCCTTGCCGAATCTGCCGAAAGTGTAATTCGGTCCGGTGACGATGTACGCGGGAGAAATTTTTTCGCGCAGTAAGTCCAAAAATTCTTCAGGCGTTTTTTTGCTGAACTCTTTCGTAAAGGGAATTTCGATTAAAATTTTTATGCCGAGTTCGGAAAAAATTTCACGGCGCAAACTTCGACTGCCGATCATAAGCGGCGCGGATTTTTCGTCCAAAATCGTCAGCGGGTGATTTGAAAATGTGAAGACCATCGCCGTCCCGTCAATTTTTTTCGCGATTTCCACAGCCCGCCCGATAACTTCCGCGTGTCCTAAATGCACTCCGTCGAACATTCCCAGCGCGACGACGGGACGCGGATATTTTTGTGTCAGCGCGGATATTTTTTTGATAATTTCCATTTCGATTACTCCTAACTTCGCGAAATGATTCTGTTTGCAAAAAAATTTTCCTGCCGCTTTAAAATTGGTGAAAAAATTTTCGAAGTGAAGTATAATGACAAAAAAATTTTTCGAGGTTGAAAAAAATGCATGAAGCAGCACTGGCAGAAAATATTTTAAAAATTGCGATTGATGCCGCCGAAAAAGTTCACGCAAAAAAAATTTCCGCAATCGGTCTGAAACTCGGCGAAATGTCGGGCGTGGAAGTAGAGGCGTTGAATTTGAGTTTTGAAGTTTTGAGCAAGGGAACTTTGGCGGAAAATTCGACGCTGAAAATTAACCGCGTGCCGATTCAGGCAAAATGCAACAAGTGCGGAAAAATTTTTCGACTTGAAAATTATAATTTTTTTTGCCCGGAATGTGACGGGATTTTAATTTTGCAGAGCGGTCGGGAACTTTTGGTTGAGTTCGTCGATTGCGATTGAGGAGGAAATTTTTTGAACAAAATAAAAGCTCACATAAATAACATTGCGCTGTCGCACACGATTTTTGATTTGCCGTTCGCATTTATGGGCGCGTTGATGGCATCGGACGGAAAAGTTGACGGGCTGACGATTTTTTTTATCGCGCTGGCGGTGACTTCGGGACGTGCGGCGGCGTTGGCAATCGACAACCTCGCAGACTTGAAATATGACAAACTTCAACCGCGCTTATCTTATCGGGCAATGGTCAAAGGCGAAATTTCCAAAGCCGAAGCGCGAATTTTTATTTTAATCTGCCTGCTGATAATGGTCGTGACAGTCGCCTTTTTGCCGCCGATTTGTTTGAAACTTTTACCGCTCGCCGCCCTGCCGTTCATAATTTACCCGTTTACAAAAAGATTCACGGGCTGGTGTCATTTATTTTTGGGTTTCGCGCTGGCAATGGCTCCCGCAGGCGGTTGGGTCGCGGCGGGAGGAGAAATTTTTTCGCCGGCAATGATTTTACTTTGCGCGGGATTGATGTTTTGGATCGCGGGATTTGACGCGATGTACGGAGCGCAAGACGAAAAATTTGACAAAGCTCATAAACTTCACTCGCTGGCAACGGAATTTGGCGCGAAGGGAGCATTTAAAATCTCAAAAATTTTTCATATAATTTCAATCGTCAGTTTAGTTTTGCTCGGAATAATTTTGGATCTCGGCGCGATTTATTTTTTCGGAATCGGCATTGCTGCGGGAACTTTATTCTATCAACATATAATCGTCAGCCCGCGCGATTTTCACAGAGTGACGCAGGCTTATTTTATGCGGAACGGAATAGTTTCAGTCGCAATTTTCATTTGTACTTGGCTGAATTATTTAGAATAAATTTTTGGAGGAAAAAATGAACGTAAGACACACGAAAATTTTAAACCTTGTCAGCGAAAGAAAAAAAATTACAGTCGGTGAACTCTCGGAAATTTTGCACGTCTCCGAAGTCACAATGAGAAAAGATCTGTCGTTGCTGGAAAAAAATAATTTACTTCGACGGTCTCACGGTTTCGCCGCGATGATTGAAACGGACGATGTCGGCAGTCGCCTGGCTTTCAATTACGAAACTAAAAAAAATATCGCGCAAAAGGCTGTGGAAATAATCGAGGACGGCGAAACAATTATGATTGAATCCGGCTCGTGTTGCGCACTTCTTGCCGATGAAATTGTTTCCAACCGCCGCGATGTCACGATTATTACAAATTCGGTTTTTATCGCGTCCTTCATCAGAAAAAAAATCGGCGCACATTTAATTTTGCTCGGCGGAGATTTTCAAAACGAAGCTCAAGTTATGGTCGGACCTCTCGTAAAAAAATGCGCGGAGAATTTTTTTGTCGATAAATTTTTTTGCGGGACGGACGGTTTTAACGATGTCGGTGCGATGTCGGGAGATTTAATGCGGGCGGAGGCTGTAAAAAATATGGCGGAAGTTTCAAACCGCACAATTATTTTGACTGAGTCGAAAAAATTTTCTCAACTCGGCGTTGTAAATCTTCTGCCGTACGAAAAAATCAGCGCGATTTATACCGATAAAAAAATTGAATATTCCGCCTTGCAAAACCTTCAATCTAAAAATATTCAAGTCGTCACTTGTTAAGTCGAAAAAATTTATTCTATCGCTATAGAATGGAGGGAACATTTTGAGCAAACAATTTATTTTTATGGCGGTGATTTTTTTTGCGCTGATTTTTTCCGCGTCGATAACTTTTGCGGCAAATGTCGGGCAGGGAAAAAAAATTTTGTATATTCCCATCGACAATCGCCCCTGTAATTTAAAACAGACTGCGGAAGTTGCGGAAAAACTCGGTTATGAAATTATCACGCCGCCTGAAAATTTTTTGGGAACGGGTGCAACGCCCGAAAAACTCGGCAATCCCGACGAGCTTTGGAATTGGCTGGAAAATAATGCGGCGGGAGTTGATGCGGCTGTAATTTCGACGGACGCGATGATTTATGGAAGTCTTGTCGGCTCACGTCTGCACGATTTGAGCGCGGAAAAAATTATGGAGCGGGCGAAAAAGTTTGAGGACTTCAACAAAAAATTTCCGTACATTCCGATTTACGCTTTCGGCACGATTATGAGAACGCCGACGGCTGCGGGGTCAAGTTTCGAGCCGGAATATTATCAAACTTACGGCGCAATGATTTGGAATTATACGCGGCTGAAAGATAAGTCTGAAGTCGAAAAACTTTCTCGCAGTGAACAGAAAAATTTTGCGAAGTTTGAAAGTGAAATTCCCGCCGAATTTTTGAGCGATTGGCTTGGTCGTCGTCAAAAAAATTACGATGCAAACGAATATTTTATAAATTTGGCAAGCGAAGGAATTTTTCAATATTTTTTGCTGGGCTGCGATGACAATGCGCCTTTTTCGCAAACTCATTTGGAAAGCCGCCATTTGACTGAACACGCGAAAAATTTAAATCTCGGAAAAACTGTTTGCCTTGTCACGAGCGGTGCGGATGAACTCGGAATTTTGATGATAAGTCGCGCCGTCAACAAAAATCTGAATCAAATCCCGTTCGTGGCGGTCAGTTACAACGAGGGCAAGGGAAAAAATACGATTCCGACTTATTGCAACGAAATTATCGGGCAATCCGTCAGCGACGCGATAATTGCGGCGGGCGGTCTGGAAATTCCCGCGCCGGAGCGTGCGGATTTGGTTTTGGCGGTCAACACAAATTTCAACGGCAAAACTTTTGAGGCAAGTTCATCGAAAAATAAAATTAAACCTCGTCGCGAAACAAAAACTTTTATGAAGTTGCTGAATAATTTTCTCGAAAAAAATTATCCTGTGGGAATTGTTGACATTGCGACGGCGAACGGTTCGGATAACGCTTTGATGAATCAGCTGAAGGAAAAAAATTTGCAGTTCAAAATTTCTGCTTACGGCGGCTGGAACACTGCGACAAATTCATCGGGCTTTTTTATCGGCGCGGGAGTTTTGACAAAATTTATGAACGATTATGAAAAAAATTCTCTGTTACTCACAAGATATTTTGACGATTGGATTTATCAGGCGAATATCAGAACGCAACTCACGAACGGTTTAATTTGGACTGTGCCGGGCGAAGGAAATTATTCAAATCTGAATGAAAAGCGCGAAGGACTTGAAAAATTGACTGCGGAACTTGCCGAAAAATTTGCGGCTGAAAATATTCTACTGCCGCAAAAAACTTCTCTTAAAAATATTCGTGCAAAATTTCCTTGGGACAGATGTTTTGAGGCGGATATTTCCTTCGATTTTGATTCTACTCGATAGAACGAAAGATTCTATAGCTATAGAATGGAGTTTTGTATGATTAAACTTTTAAATATCGTAAAAAATTATGGCAACGTACATGCGCTGAAGGGAATCGATTTAGAAATTAAGCGCGGCGAAATTTACGGGATTATCGGACTTTCCGGCGCGGGGAAATCTACTCTTGTGCGCTGTATAAATATGTTGGAGCGCCCGACTTCGGGTGAAGTTATCGTTGACGGCAAGGACATGACTAAACTTTCTGAAAGTGAACTTCGCGACGCAAGGAAAAATATCGGAATGATTTTTCAGCACTTTAATTTATTAAGTTCGGCGACGGTTTACGAAAATATTGCTTTCCCACTGACTTTATCGAACACGCCGAAATCTGAAATCAAAAAAAAAGTTTCTCCGCTGCTTGAACTCGTCGGCTTGAAAGAAAAAGCGAATCAATATCCCGCGCAACTTTCCGGCGGACAAAAACAGCGCGTGGGAATTGCCCGCGCACTTGCAAGCGATCCGAAAATTTTGCTCTGCGATGAGGCAACTTCCGCACTTGACCCGCAAACTACAAAATCAATTCTCGCGCTGATTAAAGATATAAATAAAAAACTTGCATTAACGGTCGTCGTCATAACGCACGAAATGCAAGTCATCAAAGAAATTTGCGATAAAGTTGCGGTAATTTCTGAAGGCGTTATCGCGGAGCGCGGTCCCGTCCTCGACGTTTTCACCAATCCGCAACACGCCATTACGAAAGAATTTATCAGCGTACTTTTGTCGAACGATCTGCCCGCCGCTTTTCGCGGAAATGAAATTTCTGAAATTAAGACGGAAGGCAGTTTGCTTTTACTTCGACTGATTTTTTTGGGCGAAAGTGCGGACGATCCTGTTTTGGCCGGAATGATTCGCACTTGTCCCGGCGTTGAATGTACGATGCTTTTCGGAAATCTCGACGAAATTCACGGCGTACCTTTCGGCAGGTTTATTGTCGGTTTGAGCGGCGAAGAAAATTTGATTCAAAGTGCGGTAAATTTTTTGAAGACAAAAGATGTCAGGGTGGAGGTGATCGGCTATGTCCGCAGAAATAATCCCGCTCTTGACTAAGGCACTCGGCGAAACGGTCTATATGGTAATCGTTTCAATGGCGGTCGCGTCGATAATCGGCGTTCCGCTCGGAGTTTTACTTCACACGACGGACAAAGGTCAAATTTTGGAAAATTCGGCGATAAATCAGTCAGTCGGCTCAATCGTCAACGCAATTCGTTC
>CAJOCT010000001.1:74342-82290 GCA_905236725.1 uncultured Selenomonadaceae bacterium
ATAGTTCCGTTAGTCATTGCGTCAATTCCGTTTATCGGTCGACAGGTTGAAACTTCGCTGAAAGAAGTTCCGGCGGGCTTGGTTGAGGCGGCTCTGTCAATGGGCGCAACTCCCGCGCAAATTATCACGAAAGTTTTGTTGCCGGAAGCGATGCCGTCAATCGTTTCACAGCTCACGACAGTTATCATTGCTCTTGTCGGTGAATCGGCAATGGCAGGCGCAATCGGTGGCGGCGGACTCGGTGACCTGGCAATTCGTTACGGCTACCAAAGATTTCGTCCCGAAGTAATGTTGGCGACGGTCATAATTTTAATCGTACTCGTGCAACTCGTTCAATTTTGCGGCAACACTTTATCAAAATATTTAAACAAGCGATAAAAAAAATCGCCATTCTATAGCGATAGAATAGCGTCTAAAAAATTTTTTCAACTTCAACAGAAATATTTTCCCTACCGCTCAAAAGGCGGTTTTTTATTGACTCGGTATCTTCTTCAGTGACTTCTTGCAGTAAAATCAAAAATTTATTTCCGCTCTTCGTCACGCAATCGCTGTTTCGCAGGGAATGAAGTAAAATTTCTTTGAAATCTTCGCCCGCCGTAATTTGCATTAACGCCAGACCTTTGCTGTAAAGGTTCGACATTCGCACGAGCAGGCGATAAATTATTTTGAATTGCTCAAAGTCAACGAAATACGCGCCTTGCTCAATATTTCTTTCGCCCAAAATCATTCGTATTTGAGAAATTCCTTCAATTTGCGATAAATTATTTTCTGCGTGATGAGCTCCGAAAATTCGCAATCCGTGCTTGCCGTGATGTTTGACTTCATAAAGTGCGCTGTCAGCTTTTTTGTAAAGCGTCAAAAAATCTTTTCCTTCGTCAGGCGAAAAAACTGCGCCTACACTCACGCCCAAAGGTATTTCCATATCTTCGCCCATCAATTTTTTTGCCGTAGCCAAAAGTTCTTCGTTTAAAAATTGCGTTTTAATCTGCAAAACTTCTTCGTCCGAAACATTTTTTAAATAAACGACAAATTCATCGCCGCCCATTCGTCCCGCAATATCTTCCGCGCGGCTGATTTTTTTTATTATCTCCGCAAATGCAATCAAAAGTTTATCGCCCATTGAGTGACCGTAAATGTCGTTGACGAGTTTAAAGCTGTCCAAGTCTATCATAAGCAACGCGCCGGGCAATTTCCCCGCGGCAGAATCGATTGTTTTTTGCGACGCAGATTTATTTAAAAGTCCGGTCATCGGATCGGTTTCCGCCTGTTCTTGCAGTCCGTGAATTTGATCTAAATGATTTAAAATATTTTCCACGCGCCGCAACAATACATCGGGTTTGAGCGGTTTTCGTATGTAATCCGCCGCACCCGCCTCAAATCCTTTGCTTTCGCTTTCGTCGCTTTCGTCCGCCGTCATGAACATTATCGGCACGGTTTCGGAAAATTTTTCTTGCAAAATTCTGTGCAATTCGTAGCCGTCCATTTCCGGCATCATCAAGTCAGATAAAATCATGTCGGGGTGTTCTTTTTCAAAAATTTTTATCGCTTCCGCGCCGCTGTTTGCCGTGACAATTTCATATTTTTTCTCAAGAAATCTTCTTGCAACCAACAACATAATTTTTTCATCATCAACTACTAAAATTTTGCTCATAAAAAATTCTCCTTTCGTGTATTCTATAGCGATAGAATGAAATCAATTTTTCAGCCAAGCCTTTATTTCTGCGCGTACTTTTGCGTAATCCTCCATCAAAATTTCATGGGCGATTTTTATCAAGTCGATTTTATTTTCCTTCGCCGCCAACTCCAATTCTTTCGCAGAATCGCTTAAATCTTTCGCGCCGATTGTCAACGCCGTACTTTTCAACGCATGAACCAAAACTCGATAATTTTTCCAGTCGTTCGCGTCAAATGCCGCCTGTATCGCTTCGGATTTTTTGTCTTCCTTAAATTCCTGCATTATCTCAATCAGAAAACTTTTGCTGTCCATGCAATAACTCAAGCCTGTATCCAAATCGAAGTCGGGGCAAGTTTCCTCAAAAATTTTTCTTTCCTTCGTGCTGAAAGTTTCGGGGTCGCTGACTTCTTCGACTTCTTCAGGCTCGGAAATTTCTTCTTCATCGCCGTAACTGACAATTTCTTCGGGCAAATGTTTAGCCAAAATTTCTTCAAGCTCGTTGACTTCAATCGGCTTGCTTAAATAATCGTCAAAACCTTCGCGGAGGTATTGTTCTCTCATTCCGGTTATCGCGCTTGCCGTCAACATCACCACAGAAGTATTTTCGTTAAGAATTTTTTCGTCCCGCATTTTATGAAGAGTTTCAATTCCGTTCATTCCGGGCATCATGTTATCCAAAAAAATTATGTGATAAAAATTTTTCTTCGCAAGCTCAATACACTGCTTGCCGCTTTCAGCCAAGTCGGGAACAATTTCATTTCGTTTCAAAAGTCCGCGAATAACTTTTAAATTCAAACTGTTATCATCGACCGCCAAAATTTTTGCTCTGCGGGCGCGTAAAAATTTTTTCTCGTCCTCGTTTTCGGCTCTGATTGTGTGATGTTCGGCGTAATTGCCGATAGGATTTTTATCAATAATTTTTTGCAACAGCTTGAATGAAAAAATTGAGCCTTTGCCGTATTCCGAAGAAACTTCCAAGTGACTGTCCATCATCGTCAAAAGTTTTTGCACGATGGAAATTCCCAAGCCGGTTCCTTCGATATTGCGATTTTTTTCCTCGTCCAGCCGCTGAAATGACTGGAACAATTTTTCTATATCTTCGGAGCGAATGCCGATTCCCGTATCGCTGACTTTAACCGTCATTTCCAAAGTATCTTCGTCCTTGACTTGTCCGCCGATTGAGAGAGTGACGAAGCCTTCATGCGTGTATTTAACGGCGTTTGTCAAAATGTTCGTGATGACCTGCCTGACTCTTACGTCGTCGCCGTACAAACTTTTCGGCAAGTTTGAGTCGACGTCAACATTAAATTCCAGATTTTTTTTCTTGACTTTTTCGGCAATCATATTTACAAGGTCGTCGATTAAATTCATTGTATCATAGCGCACGGGAATAATTTCCATCTTGCCGTCTTCGATTTTTGAAAAATCCAGAATAGAATTTATCAGCGTCAAAAGAGTTCTGCCCGCACTCTGGATATTTGTGGAGTAGTCTAAAATGTCATCGTCCTTGCTTTCGCGCAGAATCATTTCGTTCATTCCGAGAACTGCATTTATCGGCGTGCGAATTTCGTGAGACATCTGCGCCAAAAATTGCGATTTTGCCAACCCCGCTTGAGTGGCTTTGTCAGCCGCTTCTTGCAATTTATCGTTATTTTCTTGTTGCCGCTCGATCATTCTGTTTATCAGACTGCGAACAATCAAGCCGCATATAACCAGCAGAATGAAAAATAATGATCCCAAAATTACAATGCTGCCGTAAATATTCCACCAGCTGTTTGCAACAATCACGGTAAAATTTGAAATTTGATTTTTATGCGCAAGACAAGCAAAATATTTTCCGCTGTAGTCTTGGACAGTTTGAATTTTATTTGAACTGTACGCCAAAGAATATTCGGTATCGGCAACATTTTTCATTTTTTCAACAGACATCTGATAAGAATTGTTCGGGTGATTTAAGATAACGCCGTTTCTGTCTACCAAAAAGGCGTAACTTGTATTTGTGTAAGATTCGCCGAGCAGTTGAATAAGTTTGTCGATGTAAAAATCTATTGAAAAAATTCCGATAAACTCGCCGTTTTTGCCGTAAACAATTTGCGAAAGGGTTATACAATAAAGACCGGTTTGGTCGTCGAAATACGGCGCGGAAATACTGAAGCCGCTCTCGGATTTTATTGTGTCGATGTACCAAGGACGTTGATCAACTCGCCAATTCGGGTCGGGCGATTCCCAGCCGTTGTTCATTATGACCTGATGTTCGTGATAAGGATTCGCCATGTAACAGACCGAAATTTCGGGGTAATGCTTCGCCAAGTCGTTTAAATATTCTACCGCAAAAGAATAATTTTCCATCAAATCGGGATGTTCGGCGATGATATTTGAAAACATGCTCAAAATGGCTTTCTGATTTTCAAACCAATTTGAAAGTTGATGATTATAATTGTCAACTTCGCGATTCATTTTTGTATCGCCCCAGCTGATTGTGGTGGTGATGCAAATTGTCAAACTGACGATCATTGCGGTTGCCAAAATTATCAAAATGCTTTTACGCGACTTTTTACTGAAGGTTGAAATATCTTCGGCGTAAAAATTATTTTTTGCATCAGATTTTTCTTCGACTGCGGTAGAAACTGTCGAGAACGAAAAAAGATTATCCAACATTCCCGAAAGTTGTAAGGCAGATTCGCGAATTTGCGCCGAATTTTCTTTTGGATCTTCGTCAACTCCCAAAACTCCCGCGCTTGAGATATTTAAAATTTTGTGCAAAGGTCCGCGCAGTTGATTCGATAAATGCGATAAAAATTCTTCCTTGACGTGCAGAGCTTTTTCCGCCTTCAGACCGTTTTTCATTGCGTTGAGGTAGAAAAAAATTATTCCGATGAGCATTGCCAAAGTTAAAAGCGTCGTAAGGATTATTTGTTGATAAGTGTCTTTGTACAAGGCCCAGTTATAGACGCTCAAAATCATGTACCAGCCGTTTTGAGTTTCACTGCTGAAAATCGTATATTCGCGCCCGTCCAATTCTGTTACAAAACTTTCGTGATTTTTTGTTGAAATTACTTTTTCAAAAATCGGCTCATATTCGGGAAGTTTTTTGGAAATTTTTTCGCCGACCAAACTCATATCCGTATAACCGATAATCATTCCGCTCTTGCTGACGATTAAAGCCTTGCTGTCACCGGAAAAAGTCATTTTGCTCACATAATTTTGCAAGTCGGAAAAATTAAAATCCAGAGAAACTACCGTTTCGCCGTCCGCAAGCATTTTTGACATAGTGAAACACATTTCGTCCGTCATCGCGTCAACATACGGCGGAGTTATAAAAATTTCGCCGGGATTTTCTTGCGCACCTTTGTACCAAAGTCTTTCCGCCGCGTGATAATCTGCCGGCATATTGAAGTCGGGAATTATCGCCCAATCTTTCTGCGCAATGTAAACGTTGAAACATACGCCCTTTGTCAAAGATTTTTGTTCAGACTTTTGCGCGTAGAAAAATTTTCGCAACTCATCTTGAGTGATTCCGTCGCTCAAAAGTTTTTCGCTGTCGGAAGCAACTCTTCCGAGAACGTCTTCAGCTCTCGTGATTGTTCCCTGCAATTCCGAGCGAATGTCTTCAAGTTGCATTTGTCCGATTTCTTCAGTTTGATGCGCAGTCATTTCAAAAATTATATTGACTTTCATCGCCATGACCAGCAAAAAAATTATTGCTATTGCCGCAATGATGAAATAATCTTTTCGACTGCCGTTTTTCAAAATTTTCCAATCGTCAAAATTTAGTCTGAACACTGCCGCCGTCACCTGACTTTCAATTTTCGATACCGGTAACGAATATTCTACTTTGAAAAAATTTTCCCTACCGTCATTTTTTATCAAATTCAAACCGATTTTCGATTAAAAATTTTTCGTGACAATAATCCAATAAACAGTTAAAATCTCTGCGTAGAATTTTCAGGGAGGTTTTTTCATGGATTTTTTTCACCAATTCATACAGCAGTTGATAAACGGCGTGAGTTTGGGGAGTATTTACGCACTGATTGCGCTGGGTTACACAATGATTTACGGAATTATAAAGCTGATCAACTTCGCGCACGGCGATATTTACATGGTCGGCGCGTATCTCGGATTTTTTGCGATAACGGTCGGAAATTTGCCGATTTTGCCCGCGCTTTTAATTTCAATGGCGGTGACGGCGTGTCTGGGAATGTTGGTAGAAAAACTTGCTTACAAGCCTTTGAGACACGCGCCGCGAATTTCAATTTTAATCACGGCAATCGGCGTTTCATTTTTCCTTGAATACGCCAGCATGTATTTCGTCACGCCGACGCCAAGAACTTTTCCGAACGTGATAGAAAATATTTCCTTCAACGTCGCGGGATTTATTATCAACGGTCAGCAACTTTTAATTTTTTCAATCACGATAATTTTAATGGCGTTATTAACCTACATCGTGCAGAAAACAAAACTCGGCAAGGCAATGCGTGCGGCAAGTTTCGACACGGAGACGGCTCAACTTATGGGCGTGGACTCGGACAAAGTTATTTCAATGACTTTTTGTATCGGCTCGGCACTTGCGGCGGCGGCGGGGGTTTTGGTCGGCGTTTACTACAACACGATCGACCCGCTGATGGGAATTATGCCCGGACTTAAAGCATTTGTCGCGGCAGTTTTGGGCGGAATCGGAATTTTGCCGGGCGCAGTTGTCGGAGGAATCATTTTGGGCGTGATTGAGGCGTTGGTCAGCGGCTTTATCTCGTCAACCTTCAGAGACGCGGCGGCTTTCGCAATTTTAATTTTGGTCTTGCTGATAAAACCTTCGGGACTTTTCGGCAAAAATGTCAACGAAAAAGTTTAAATTTTGAGGTGAAAAATTTTTATGGAAATGATTCACGGAATTATCAACGAAATTAACTCTTTTCTGTGGACTTACGTTATTATCGCGGCTTTAATCGGTTCGGGAATAATTTTTACTCTGCGGACAAATTTTGTTCAAGTCAGAATGTTAAAAGAAATGTTCAAACTGATTCTCGGAAGTGCGGGAGAAAAAACTGTCGGCAAAGAAGTCAGCGGTTTTCAGGCGTTCTGCGTTTCGACAGCCTCGCGCGTCGGGGTCGGAAATATTGCCGGCGTTGCGATCGCGATTGTTACCGGCGGACCCGGCGCAGTTTTTTGGATGTGGTTGATTGCTTTTATCGGTTGCGCGACGGGTTTTGTTGAAAGTACTCTCGCGCAAATTTATAAACTTCCGCGCGGAGAGAAAAAATTTCACGGCGGGCCCGCGTATTACATGAAAAACGCTCTTCATCAACCTTTGCTGGCGAAAACTTTCGCAATTTTAATTTCCGTGACATTCGGCTTGATTTATGTTTCTGTTCAAGCAAATACAATCGTCCAGTCGGTTGAAACTGCTTTCGGAATCGAACACACAATAACTGCATTTGTCGTGGCGATTTTGGCGGGAATGGTAATTTTCGGCGGAGTCACTCGAATTGCGAAATTTACTGAAATGCTTGTGCCGGTGATGGCGGGAATTTATTTATTGTCGGCGTTGATAATCGTGTTGATGAATATCGACAAAGTTCCCGCAATGTTCGCGATGATAATTCACGATGCGTTCAGTCCTCAAGCGGCGGTCGGCGGAGGATTCGGCACGGTTTTTATGACGGGAGTCAGACGCGGTTTATTTTCAAACGAAGCGGGCGAAGGCTCTGTACCTAACGCGGCGGCAACTGCCTCGGGAAAACATCCCGTCCGTCAAGGCTTGATTCAATCTTTCGGCGTTTATGTCGACACTTGGTTTGTATGTTCGGCGACGGCTTTTTCGGTTCTGCTCACAAGTCAATATGAAATCGGCGGCGATTTGACGGGCGTTTCACTCGTTCAACTTTCCTTCGCAAATGTTTACGGGGCTTATGCTTCTCACGTTCTCGCGCTCATAGTATTTTTATTTGCGTTCAGTTCGATTGTCGGAAATTATTATTACGGTGAAGTCAACATCGCTTTTTTTGAAGGCGACGAAACGGGAGCTTCGCCCAGTAAACTTGCTAAACACGCAATAAATATTTTCAGAGTCGGAGTTATAGCAATGGTTTTATTTGGAAGTTTCGCCGATCTCGGATTGGTTTGGGACAGCGCGGATTTATTTATGGGCTTTTTGTGCTTGACTAACCTTTACGCGATTTTACAACTCGGGAAATATTCTTTCGTTGCGTTGGACGATTACATTGACCAGAAAAATCGCGGAATCGAAGAGCCTGTATTTAACAAAAAAATTATTTC
>CAJOCT010000002.1 GCA_905236725.1 uncultured Selenomonadaceae bacterium
TTTCGACTGTCGCCGCGTCAACATCAACCGCGTAATCGTCAGTGCAGGCGATAAGTTTTGCGTTGGAGTTTTCCGATTCTGCCACATTTTCAATTTCGGGCTCTGCGGTTTTTGCAGTGAATCTCGTCATTTTTAACCTCTCCTCTGTGTTTTTAATTGATTATGTTTAAATGAGCGACAATCCGCAGAGGATTTGATTTTGAAAGAACATTGAGCGTTCAACCGCTCTTTTTTAATTTACCGACTTTTTGAGAATCGAACTTGCTTTGAAGAACTGGAATTTATGCGCGGAAATTACAGCCGAACGTACCGAAGTCCGCAACGAATAAATTGCTCCGATTTTTCACCGGCACTTTTTTTATCTCTGTCAATTCGTTTTTCTCCTCAAAAATTTCCTCCATAGGCACGCCAATATCAAAAACGAAATTTTAACGCGTCATTCCGTAAACAGTTCTGCGGAAATGAAATAAAAAAAGTCCCGCCGAAAAGCGGGCTTATTTTTTCAAGGAGTGATTTAATTGAAGTTGCCGCGTACCTGTAATAAAATTGTCAGGAAAGCACACCTGCGCGACAATGTTGGACGACACGAAGAACGCGATAAATCGCATTTAATTTTTGTAGCCTGTTTGTAATAAGCAGTTTACGTTTGTTGAGAATTTTTTTGAATTATGTAGTCGCAATCCTCAAAAACTTTTTGCATAGTTTGAAAAGTTTTTCCGCCGTCGTGACTTAAAAGACCGCGGACATTTTCAAATAAAAAAAATTTTCGGCTGAAGTTTCTGCAAAAAAAATTGCGTAAATAAAGTTAAAACTTTTTTATTTCAAGAATTTCTTCCAATCGATCGGAGAAATTTTTGCAATATCTTCATTATAGATTATCCATTGCGGACAATTTATTTCTAAAGTTTCAGGCGCAACTTTGTCAATTTCAATCAACGCAACTGAATTAAAAAGTCCGCCCTCTAAGCGCAATCGGTTTCAATGCACTATTCAAAAAAGCCGGTGAAGAATCGGGCAGTTAAACTCACAAAAAATTTTTGCAGGGAGAATTTTTTTTTGAAAACGGTATATCTAAATTCTCTAAAATATTTCTGAACTGATTTAAAATATCTTCGCGGTTGTGATTTTTCATTTCAAGCAAAAATGTCCAGCTGATTTTTATTTTGCTTGCTCAACGTGTCGGCAACAAAAATTTTTGAATTTCTTGCAATAACCGCGTGAAATCTTCGCAAAAAATTTCTTCGCCGCTTACACTGTACAATTTAAAATCAATTTCCCTGTCAAAATCTAAATTTCTGTCGCGAACAAAATTTTCCGCATTATAAAATTTTTTATCAACTCCGCACAATTCGCAAAATCGCCGACCACTCAACAACGCATTTAATACGAGCAGACTTTCTGTCAAAGTCCCTGCGATCAAGTACAACATCGCCGCGAAATGAATAATATTTTAAAATTTTTCTGCAAAGTTCTTTCGGAAAAACTGCTGATGTACCAGCAATTTCTTTCAAGTTGCTTAGACCCAGCGTAAGGCCGCGATTTTTGTAGGCCTGCGCAAAATTCGGATTAACTTCAATCGCCTTTGTATAAACGCCCAAGCAAAGGGTTGAGGTTAACGCGCCCCGATAATTTTCTTCTTGCTTCCGCCGTCAAGAATATATTTTCTAACGGTCGATAAAGCAAAAAAATTTGCCGTGAAAAATAAAACTATGAACATTCCGCAAGCCAAAAATTTTTTCGACATTTTCAAAACCTCCCGACGAAATATTTTATTCGCAAAGTTCAATTTGTCTGTTTCTAAAAGTCACGGGCGTTAAATTCAATTCTTCGGCAAAATTCAGCGCGGTTTTAAAATAATTGCCGACTGATTCGACTTTGTGAGCGTCCGAACCGATTGTAATAAATTTTCCGCCGAGATTTTTATATTGTCTGTAAATCGGCAAAAGTTCATCCGGCGCGGATTTTTTATCAAGTCGCCGAGTGTTCAACTCCAAAATTTTTTCGCGTTCGACGATAATTTTCAAAACTTCGTCAATTTCGGATTTAAAATTTTCATAATCAAGCGCGGGATTTTCATAAGGAGCACTGCGGCAAATGTAGTCGATATGTCCCAAAACGTCGAAATCTTCGGCGGAAGTCTCCTCAATCATCGCGGCGAAATATTTTTTGTAAGCGGTATTTTTATCCTTGCCCGCAAAAAATTCGGGATAGTAAATGTCAAAATCGTCAACAAGATGAATCGAGCCGATGACCATATCAAAATCGGCGGACGCGATAAAATTTTTGTTGATTTCTCGCGCGGATTTTCTCAAGCCGACTTCCACGCCGAGACGAATTTTTTCCCCGCGAATATTTTTATATTCGGCGAAATATTTTTTCGGGTCAAAAGTGAAATCATATTCGCCCGGCACATCGTAATCGAAATGCTCCGTGAAAATTATCCCGAGATTTAAATTTTCGGCTTTTTTAATCGCATCGCTTGCAAGCATTTCGGAATCGGCGGAAAATTTTGTGTGAGTGTGACAATCGAAAATCATTTACAACATCGCCTCCAAAATCGTCGCTGAATCTTCAACGCAACCGATACACGGGCGAAGATTTTTACTGCGAATATCTCGGCAGTTGATCGCGCCGACTTTTTCAAGAAATTTTTTCTCAAAGTCAGAAATTTTTTCCGAATCGTCGCCGAATTTTTTCGACAAAACAATTTCAGCCGCACAAACTGCGCCGCATTTAATTTTTCTGCCGCCGGAATAAGGAGCGGCAATTTCTTTTGCCTCGTCGCGAGAAATTCCGATCTCGTCGGCAAAGGCACATAACACCGATTGAGAACAGCTGTAGGGTCCGTTCATAAATTCGACTGCTTTCAAAGTCTTTTCGCTCATAAATATAACCTCCTCAAATTTGCGCAGATTTCTTTACTTTATCATGGAAAAAATAATTTACAATCGTCGGCGGGTCTGAATAATTTTTCTCAAAGTCGTCGCGCTTGTAAACGTATTCCAAATTATTTTTTTCCGCATAAGATTTAATTTCCGCGTCCAACTCAAACCAGTGGCGGAAATTTTTTTTGTTATAAATTTCCCGATAAGTTTCAAGGTGTTGCGGGAATTTTTCTTTGACGTAATTTAAAATAATCGGCTTAAAATTTCCGCGAAGATTTAAATTTTCCAGCCAAACCAAGTTGCAGAAATTTTTCGTCGCGTCGATAATTTTTTTCACGTCGGTAATTTTCGGGAAAATCGGCGAAATAAAACAAGTCGTGCGAATTTTATTTTCATGCAAAATTTTCATCGCGTTAATTCTGCGCTCAATCGGCGCGGCATTGTCCATATCGTTTTTAAAATTTTCGTCGAGCGTGTTGATGCTGAAACCCACGCGAATATTTTTAAATTTTTTCAATAAATCGAGGTCGCGCAAAATTAAATCCGATTTCGTCTGCAAACTCAAATTTATATCCACGTCCTGAAAAGTTTCCAAAAAATTTCTCGTGCGGCAATAAATTTCTTCCTGCGGATTATAAGGATCGGTGACGGAACTCATGAAAAAACTTTTTCCCGCGTACTTTTGAGGATTTTTTATTTCGCGCCAAAATTTCACGTCAAGAAAACTTCCCCACTCTTCGAGATGATTGGTAAATTTTTTCATAAAGCAGGCGTAACAATATTTGCAGGCGTGAGTGCAACCGACGTAAGGATTGACGGAAAAATCCGCGACGGGCAATTTTGACTTGCTGATAACGCTTTTGACTTCGATTTTTTTTACTTCAACCACGATAAAACCTCCTCGTGCGGCAGGAAAAAAATTTTTTTGATTTAAATTATTCTTGAGCATTATAAAACAATTTTTGACGGGAGGAAATAAAAAATGTTGACGATTGAAGAAATTAAAAAAGTCGTTGCGAAAATTGCGCCAGAATACAATTTAAAAAAAGTTACATTGTTTGGCAGCCGTGCGAGAGGAAATTTCCGCTCGGACAGCGATGTCGATTTAATTGTTGAATTTGAAACCTATGCTGTATCTTTGTTGAAAATATTTTCGCTGAAATACAAGCTGGAGGAAATTTTTAAAGTCGAAGTCGATATTGTTCACGGGCCGGTTGAAACTGACGATATGCTTGAGATTGACGAGGAGATTGAAATTTATGCAGCGTAGTGACAAGATTATTTTTCAAAAAATTATTGACGCTGTGGAAGTCGGATTAAAAGTTTTTAACAACATTTCGTTAGAAAATTTTTTGAATGATGACGGAATGAAACTTTCTATGTCTATGACAGTAATCAGAATCGGTGAACTTGTGAAAAATTTGTCCGAAAAAATTCGAGAAAAAAATCCGCAGGTCGAATGGAAGGCGATAGCCGGTTTCAGAGATATTGCGGCACATAAATACGATACTTTAAGAATGAGAGATGTTTATGCCACAATAAAAAATGAATTGCCCGAACTGAAAATTCAAATTGAAAAAATTCTTGCGGAGGAGGAAGTATGAGCGGAACTTTATATTTATGTGCCACGCCGATCGGAAATTTGGACGATATGACTTTTCGGGCGGTGAAAATTTTGCGGGGAGTCGATTTGATTGCGGCGGAGGACACTCGGCACACTCGAAAACTTTTGACGCATTTCGACATACACACGCCGCTGATTCGTTACGATGAATTTTCTAAAGTTCAGCAGGGAGAAAAAATTTTGCAGGAACTTTTGTCGGGAAAAAATATTGCCTGCGTGAGTGATGCGGGATTGCCCGCGATTTCAGACCCGGGCGCGGATTTGGTAAAACTTGCGATAAATTCAGGCGTAAAAATTTGTCCGATACCCGGCGCAAATGCCGCGTTAAGTGCGCTGATTTGTTCCGGACTTTCGACGGAAAAATTTTCTTTTATCGGATTTTTGCCGAACTCAAAAAAAAATCGTCGCGAAGTTTTGGAAAAATTTTCTGACCGCGAAGAAAGTTTAATTTTTTACGAGGCTCCGCACCGATTGAAAAAAACTTTGTCAGAACTCAAAGAATTTTTCGGGGACAGAAATATTGTTTTGGCGCGGGAACTTACTAAAATTCACGAAGAATTTTTGCGCGGAAAAATTTCTGAAGTTGAAAAAAATTTGTCCGAACCGAAAGGCGAATTTGTCATTGTCGTCGAAGGTAACAAAAGTGACGGTGAAAAAAAGCCGGTTGAAGAAAATTTTTTGGACGTGTACAAAAATCTTATCGCGGCGGGTATTGACAAAAAGAGCGCGATAAGACAAACTGCAAATAATTTTAATCTCAATCGCCGCGAAGTTTATAAAGCGGTTGTCGAGTTTGAGGAAAAAAATTTTTGAGGAGTGATTTTTATGACCACTATGTTCAAGGGGATTATCGGAGGCGATGAATATTCGACGGAGGCACTGGTGCGCGGGTTGACGATTCACGGACCGGCGGACGCTTATTACGTCACGCACTGTAGCGATCAACTCAGCAGTCGTCTTCAAGTCAAATGCGGCGTTCGCAACATGAAAAATATCGGGGACTTGGTGCCGAGATGTGCGGTTTTGTTTCTAACTTTTTTGCCGGAAGAGGCAAGCGCACTGTTGCCGAAAATCGCCGCGAGTGTCAAAGAATGGACGTTGATTGTTTCCGCAGTTTACGGCTTGAAACTTCCGACGCTGGAATATTATTTCCCGAACAACGAAATTGTCAGGCTGGTTTATAATCCGTCGATAGCATCCGGCGCGGGACTCAGTGCCTATTCCGTCAGCAAAAACGCTTCGACCGATGCGAAAAGTATGGCGGAAATCGTTTTGAAAGAGTGCGGCGACGTTATCGCCGTCAACAGCGAGGAAGAACTTGAGACCGTTGCGGACTTCATCATTGCCAGCACTTATTTTTCTTACATCGTTACAAAGTCGATGGTTAAAAACGCAAAAAAACTCGGAATGGCTCCGCGTGAGGCAGATTACGCCGTTGAAAAAATTTTGAGCGGTTCGATAAGAACTTTGCTGAAAAGTGACAATGAAGTCACAAGTTTAATCAGTCGCGGCTTTGCCGATAAATTCGCGCACGATACCGCAGTCGAACTGATAAAAAATCAGGGCTTGAACGAAGATTTGACGAAAGCACTTCAGGACGATGAGCCGGAAGAAAAAACTAATCCGAATGACGATCCGAAAAATTTCAGAATGCATTACAGTTGGTCAAGGTAATTTCTCAATTTCTATATAAAAAATTTCAGAAAAAATATTTTAAATGCTCATTGAGCTTATTTTTTTGCAGACAGGTGGTCTAATCATTGGAAACATTTTGCATAGGCGTAGCAATAGTCGGACTTATGATGTTTGCGTATCGCGGTTGGTCGATAATTTTAATCGCGCCGTTTTTCGCAATCATCGCCGCTCTTTTGAGTGAATTTGGAATAATGCCCACTTACAGCGAACTTTATATGACGCGGTTGGCGGAGTATACGAAAACTTATTACCCCGTATTTTTATTCGGCGCAGTCTTCGCGCGGTTGATGGAAAAAGGCGGATTGGCCTCTGCAATCGCGGGAAAAATTATTTCATTGCTCGGAGAAAAACAAGCGGTCTTGGCAGTGATTTTAGGTTGCGCGGCTTTGACTTACGGCGGTTTGAGTGTCTTCGTCGTCGCGTTCGTAATGTATCCTTTCGGCGCGGAAATTTTTCGCAAGGCAAATATCCCGAAAAAATTATTGCCGGCAACTTTATGGATGGGAATTTTTTCCTTCGCGATGGTTGCAATGCCCGGCACTCCGCAAATTCAAAACATTATCCCGTCGTCATATTTCGGAACTTCGACTTGGGCGGGAGCGGGAATCGGACTTTTCGCAACAATTTTATTTATGGGAATGAGTATGGGCTGGCTGATGTTTCGCGCGAAATCTTTGCAGGCGAAGGGCGAAGGTTACGGCGGCGAAGTCGAACAGAAACAGCGTAAGGACAGACGCTTGCCCGATTGGAAATTTGCGCTGATACCGTTGCTGATGGTTATCGTCATCAACGTAATTTTGAGCAATCCTTTTCACTGGGAGTGGGGCTTTCACTGGGACGAAAAAAGTCTTGAAACTTTTCTGCCGCTCAAGTTGAGTTTGTTGGCGGCGAGTGTGGGAAAAGTTCAGGCAATTTGGTCAATCAGCGTGGCTTTAATTTTAAGCAGTATCGCCGCCGCATTTATCGGCAGAAGACGTTATCGCGGCAGTAAGGAAAATTTTTTGGAGACGGTCAACTACGGAGCCGCGTCGAGTTGTGCCGCCGTGCTGAATGTTGCGTCGGGTTTTGCATTCGGTTCGGTTATGGTCAGCATGCCGGGATTTTTGCCGATTAAAGAAATTTTGATCGGAATCGGTGACAGCGCGGGACCTTTGGTTTCCGCAGTCATCACGACGAATATCATGGGCGGAATTACAGGTTCTGCGTCGGGCGGCTTGACAATCGCTCTTTCAATGCTCGGCGAAACTTGGGCGCAAATGGCGACAGCGCAGGGAATACCGCTTGAGGCACTGCACAGAATCGTTTCAATCGCGTCAATCGGAATCGATCCCGTCCCGCATTGCGGCGCATTGGTAACCTTGCTGGCAATTTGCGGACTCACTCACAAAGAAGCGTATTTTGACATAATCGTTTTAATGGGAATGAAATTTTTCGTGCCGTTTTTATGCGTACTTTTCTACTTGCTCACCGGAATTGCTTGAATGGAGGGAGGAATTTTTTTCATGGTAAACAAAAAACTTTTTAAGCAGTTGCAAAAATTCGACCCCGAATTGTGCAAGGTTTTAAAATTTTCTTTGGACAGGCAAATTTCAACTTTATCACTGATTCCTACCGATAACGCCGCGTCGCCTTTATCTCAATATCTGAAAGGTTCCGCGCTTGGAAATGATTTTATCGGACACAATGCGCTTGAACATTACAGCCGGATCGAACAGCTTGCAGTTAAACGCGCCTGCGAACTTTTCAAGGCGGAACATGCGATTTTGCGGACGGGAAATCCCGTCGCCGCGTCGAGAGTTGTTTTGATGGCTTTGGCGAAAAACGGCGATAAAATTTTGTCCTTCAACCTGCGAAAGTCAGAACATTGCACGGGCGAACAGATGAAATATGATTTCATAAAATTTGCCGTCGAGCCGAATACTTTTAAAATGAATTACGAAAAAGTTCGTTACTTGGCGTTGAAAAACAAACCGACTTTGATAATTTATTCTCCCGTGAACTATCCGCACAATATCGATTACGCGAAGATGAGAAAAATTGCAGACGAATCGGACGCGAAACTTTGGATCGACTTGGGACAAAATGCGGGATTGGTTGCGGCTAAAAAAATTCCTTCGCCCGTACCTTATGCCGACGTTGCGACTTTTGCGGCGAGTGACGGACTTCACGGACCGCAGAGCGGAATAATTTTGTGCAAAAAAAATTTAGCCGACTTGCTGGAAAAAACTGTTATCGAAACAGGTCACGCCTCACTGAAAAAAAATGTCATGGCGGCTTTGGCGATAACTTTTCACGAAGTCAACTGCGAAGAATATTCGGATTATGCCGACGCAGTTTTGGAAAATGCGCGGGCTTTGGAAAACGGCTTGAAAAAATCCGGCGTGGAAACTTTTTGTTCACCGACGGAAAATCATTTGGTCTTGGCAAAAATTCCTTCAGATAAAGACGGCGCAACCGTTGCAAGCAAACTTGAAGATGCGGGACTTTTGGTCAAGGCAGAAAAATTGATGACTTCTGACGACAAAATTTCTTACCCGATTTTGAGACTTTCCAGCTTAGATCCGACAACAAGAGCATTGAGCGAAGAAGATTTATTTACCGTGGGTTTGACTTTGGGAGAATTTTTAAAATCAAATCAAGATTCACGGGCGATAAATTCCGTTTCAAAAATCGTTTCTGAAATGGTCGAAAGTTTGCCGCTGTTTTCGGAAGATTGGTTGCCGGAAGAAGAAATTTTGCATGAACGCGACGCAGAATTGATGATGAAGTCAATGATTTACGGAATGTGAAAAATAAACGCTTGCAAAAAATTTTTGTGGCAAGTATAATCTGCCCGAGAGTTGAAGTCATGGCAATAAAAAACGCCCGATTGCAGTCGGACGCTGTGCCAAGAGACGGTCAGCCTCTCATTATCTAAGAAAAATTATTGGTAGATACGGAAAGCCGCTAGGCAATGTGCTTAGGCGGCTACTTTTGTGCAAAGCACCATGATAACGCCGGTGACAGAAATCACGAGGACGATAATTTTAATCATGCGCATATACAACACCTCATTTCGGGAGGCTTAGCGTTTTGACCGCCCCGTCTTAAAGACATCGGCACGAACGCGGAGATTATATCATAATTTTTTCAGACTGTAAAAAATATCTTGCAAAAAATTTTTGTGGCAAGTATAATTTGCATGAGAGTTGAAATCTTTGCAATAAAAAACGCCCGATTGCAGTCGGACGTTGTGCCAAGAGACGGTCAGCCTCTCAATGTCTTTTAAATCAGTGAATTAAAGGAAATCGATAAGCCGCTAAGGCGATGTGCTTAGGCGGCTACTTTTGTGCAAAGCACCATGATAACGCCGGTGACAGAAATCACGCGGACGATAATTTTTATCATGCGCATCATTTCGGGAGGCTTAGCGTTTTGACCGCCCCGTCTTAAAGACATCGGCACGAACGCAGAGATTATATCATAATTTTTTCAGACTGTAAAAAACATCTTGCAAAAAATTTTTGTGGCAAGTATAATCTGCCCGAGAGTTGAAATCTTTGCAATAAAAAAAACGCCCGATTGCAGTCGGACGTTGTGCCAAGAGACGGTCAGCCTCACGTTATCTATTAAAGAAGATTAAGTTTATAACACGAAGCCGCTAAAGCGATGTGCTTAGGCGGCTACTTTTGTGCAAAGCACCATGATAACGCCGGTGACAGAAATCACGCGGACGATAATTTTTATCATGCGCATATGCAACACCTCATTTCGGGAGGCTTAGCGTTTTGACCGCCCCGTCTTAAAGACATCGGCACGAATAAAAATTGACTTGCTGCGAATTTTGAAATAGAATTTCACAGCTTTTTTATTTTTTGAACGAGGAGCGATAAAATGAACGAAAAGAAGACTTTTTACATCACGACACCGATTTATTATCCGAGCGCAAAATTACATATCGGACACGCCTACTGTACGACTATTGCCGACGCTGTGGCGAGATTTAAACGCCTTGCCGGTTACGAAGTTTTTTTTCTGACGGGTTCTGACGAGCATGGACAAAAAATTCAGCGGACTGCGGAGGCTGAAAATTTAAAGCCGATTGAATACGTCGATAAAATTGTTGCCGGCTTTAAAGAACTTTGGAAACGCCTTGAAATTTCAAACGACGATTTTATTCGCACTTCCGAGCCGCGTCATCACAAAGTTGTTCAGGAAATTTTCCGCAGAATCCGCGATAAAGGCGATATTTACAAAGGCGAATATACCGGGCTTTATTGTACGCCGTGCGAATCTTATTGGACCGAACTTCAACTTGACGAAAACGGTTGTTGCCCGGATTGTCACAGACCTGTCGAAAAAGTTTCTGAAGAGGCCTATTTTTTCAAGATGAGCAAATACGCCGACGCGGTTTTGAAATATATTGAAGAAAATCCTGATTTTCTTGAGCCGAAATCTCGCCGCAACGAAATGATAAATTTCATAAAGCAGGGACTTGAAGACCTCTGCATTTCTCGAACGTCTTTTAATTGGGGGATACCCGTTCCCGACGACGAAAAGCATGTAATTTATGTTTGGTTCGATGCGCTGACGAATTATTTGACGCCGATCGGTTTTCTTGACGACGAAGAAAAATTTAAAAAGTTTTGGCCGGCAGATTTGCACTTGGTCGGAAAAGAAATTGTCAGATTCCACACGATTATCTGGGGCTGTATTTTAATGGCTCTCGGGATTGACTTGCCGAAAAAAGTTTACGGTCACGGCTGGCTGGTTATCGGCGGAGATAAAATGTCGAAGTCAAAGGGCAATGTTGTTGACCCGATGCTTTTGATTGATGAATTTTCTGCGGACGCAATCAGATATTTTCTCCTGCGCGAAATTACTTTGGGACAGGACGGAAATTTCAACCGCGACGCACTTATTCAAAGAATAAATTCCGACCTTGCGAATGACTTGGGAAATCTTTTGCACAGGACGCTGAATATGATCGGAAAGTTTCAAAATAAAATTCTCCTCGCGCCGACTGAAGGAACTGAAATTGATAAATCTCTGAAAGATATGGCGATTGAGACTGCAAAAAATTATCGTCAACTTATGGAAGATATGAAAATTTCCGACGCGGTGAAAACTGTTTGGCAATTTATCGGTCGTTCAAACAAATACATCGACGAAACTGCGCCGTGGAAACTTGCGAAAGATGAAACGCAAAAACAAAATCTTGCAAACGTGCTTTATAATCTCGCAGAATCGTTGAGAATTATTTCAATTTTAATTTCGCCGTTTATGCCGGCAACTTCGCGAAAAATCCATGAACAGTTGCAAATTTCTCAACCGTTTGAAGAAATTCGACTTGAGGACGCAG
Organism: uncultured Selenomonadaceae bacterium; assembly: GCA_905236725.1. Classification (GTDB taxonomy): domain Bacteria; phylum Bacillota; class Negativicutes; order Selenomonadales; family Selenomonadaceae; genus Quinella. Next base: position 11,546 of record CAJOCT010000002.1, read on the forward strand.
AAATTTTCGGCAAGATTGAAAAAAATCACGAAGTCGGTAAACCCGAGCAACTTTTCCCGCGCATTGAAATAAAGTAGGCAGTTTTTATGAGCAATGACGAATTGTACAAAATTTATCTGAAACAAGCCGCATCGGCAAAATCTGAATGTCAGGAAAATCACAACGATTATGTTGGTGTCAACAGGCACAGCGATTGTGATGAATATGATAATTTCGGCAGACATAATGACCACAATGATCATTCTGACAGTCATTCTGATTATGATGATTATGCCGATCATAACGACTATGATGACGACTACGAAGACCACAGCGACTATAGAGACCATGACGACTATTCCGATTCAAGCGGTCATGAAGATACCTATTGACTAAAAAATTTTTCGTAAGGAAAGTTTGTTGATGAACAAAAAAATTTCCAAGATAAATATTTTGCTTATGCCGACGAATCAATGCAACATGAATTGCGTTTATTGTTATCATTTCGCCGAGCGCGAGCAACCCGGCAAGATGAGTTTGGATTTGCTGTCAAAGATTTATGAAATTACTTTTAACTATTTCGACGAAGTAACAATTATTTGGCATGGCGGCGAACCGCTCATCATGGGCGCGGAATTTTATCGTCAGGCTTTGGCAATGCAAAAAAAATATTCTCAAACTAAAATAATAAACAAAATGCAGAGCAATTTGACTTTGCTTGACGACGAAATTGCAGATGTCCTTTACGAAAATGAAATCAGTGTCGGCAGTTCTTTTGACGGCTTGCAAAATGAAATTCTTCGCGGGAACTCCGAAAAAATTTTATCGAACAGAGAAAAACTTATTCGTCACAAAATGAATTGCGGCTTTATTTTCGTTGTGTCGAAAAAAAATATTGATGCGCTGATCGAAAACTATAAATTTTTCAAGCAACGCAAGATAAATTTCACAATGAATTTATACATTCCGACTCAAGACGAATTTACTGACGAATTAAAACTCGAACCCGAACACGCGGCTGAAAAAATTTTGGAGTTCTATCACTATTGGCGCGATGATGTTGACTGCGGCATCAGCGTAAATTATTTTGAGCGGATTTTGGATTTTATATTTTTGCGGCGAAAAAGTTTGTGCAGTTTTACTTCGTGCTTGGGCAAATGGGTCGGTATAAGACACGATGGAAAAATTTTTCCCTGCAACAGAGCTTTTCCGGAAAAATATTCTTACGGCAACGTAACAGATTATAAAAATTTGGCGGATGCTTTTCAGAGTGAAGGTTTTGGGGCGATACTTTCGGAAGCGATTGAACGCCGCCAAAAATGCAGATCGTGCGAAATATTTTCCTTCTGCGAAGGCGGTTGCAATAATGTTGCGCTAAACGAAAAAGGCATGGCAGATAACGGCGGAACGAATTGTAAAATTTTAAAAAAAGTTTTTCCGTACATTGCCGACGACATGAAAATTTTTCGCGAAAAAAATTTTAATCCGCGCGTGATGAAATATTTCAAGTGATTGGCAACGAATTACCAGCGCAATTTTCTTTGCCAGGCGACCATTTCTTTTTGACCGAGCGGCAAGTCTATCGATTGTCCGTTGTCGTAAAAAAATTTGAATCGAACTTCTTTCGCCAAAATTAAATCTCTTAAAGCCATTTTCGGCAAGCTGACGAACAATTTATTTTCATTCATCCACCGCGCCCGAGTCTGTTTTGTGGCGGCGGGTATTTCCCATGGTGCGCCGTCCGTGAAAAGTATCGCGCGTTTCAAAAGTTGCGCCTTGTCATAGCGATAGTCCCACAAACTCAAAACCGCGCCTTCAAGGTTTCCCTGTTCGTCCCGCGAGGCTTGAAAGTCAAGAGTTGCGTATTCTTCCAAAGTTTTTAAGTTTCGATGATCGTGATTCCAAGTGTAACTCATTCCGAAAATTCCCAGCATCATCAGTACTGCGCCTATTCCCAAAAGAATTTTTTGCATTGCTTCCTCCGCGTTCAAAATTTTTTCAAGTATAACACAAATCAAAGCCATTCCGCGCAAAAAATTTTTACGGCAAAAAATAAATTTGTTATAATCCTTCCGAAAATTTTTTTGGAGGGATTTTTTTCATGGATTACAGAAAAAATTTAGATGAAATGCCGAGTTATGACGGCGTGGAAAAAGATTACAGAATTAAAGTCAATGCGAATGAATCGACGATGAATTTGCCGCCGTTGGTTGAAGAGCGCGTTTTGAATCGTTTAAGTTACATCGCTTTCAATCGTTACCCGAACGAAGAATATTATAACCTTGTCGAACAGATTGCGAAAAATTTTTCTGCAGATAAAAATCAAATTTTATTGGGCGGAGGTTCCAGCGAAATTATCGAAAAAATTTTTCACGCTTTCGGCGGCGCGGGAAAAAAAATTATTTATCCGCAACCGAGTTTTTCGATGTATAAAATTTACGCGAAGGCGGCGGAATGTGAAGGCGTTCCCTTCGACTTGGACGAAAAATTTAATTTGAATGTTGATGAGTTCATAAAAAAAATTCGTGAAGTCAAAGCGAGTTTGGCAGTTGTTTGCAATCCGAACAATCCGACCGGCAACGCTTTAACCGTCGATGAAGTTGAAAAAATTATTTCTTTGATAGACTGCGCTTTTTTGCTTGACGAGGCTTATGTAGAATTTTACGGACACAGCGCGGTTAATCTTGTCAAAAAATATCCGAATTTGATTGTCGCCCGAACTTTTTCAAAGGCGTACGGGTTGGCGGGCGCGAGAGTCGGCTATATGATTGCAAATCCCGAAGTCACGAAGATGATTAACAAAACTTTTATGCCTTACCACATGAACACGTTGAGCCTTGTCACGGCGGACATTGTTTATCAAATGCGCGATGAATTTATTCCGCGAATACAAATGACAATTGCTGAGCGTCAAAGAATGATCGGACGGCTTCAATCTTTGAGAGACGTTGAAGTTTTTCCGTCAAACACGAATTTTATTTTAATTCGACTTGAAAAAGCGGACGAGCTCAATAAATATCTTGAAAATTTGGGAATCGGTATAAGATTTTTTTCACCGACCGCGCCCGGTTTAAAAAATTGTTTGAGAATTTCAATCGGCACACGAACTGAAAACGACGAAGTTTTTGCGGCGATAAAAAATTTTTTATCTTGAAAAATAATTCTTTCGTTTTTTATAAAAATTTATTTTGCTTCATTTGAAAAATTTCAATTCACCAAAAAGCGCCGAGAAGCGTGGGGAGGAAAGGCGCCAAATCCTTGATTGATTTTTTATAAATCGAACGTTATAATTAAAATATCGGGCAAACGGTGTCGAAAGACATCAATGCTGCAAGAAATTGCAGGGCTGCAGTCAACCAGCCGAACGCGGTGGAGAAATCTAACTGCAAGCCCCCAACGTGGGGTAGTTGACGTGATAAAATTTTCGAAACTAAAAGAAAGGTTGCGATATGCATGAAGAAAAAATTTCTTGCGATGTTGGTCGCCGTTGCAATTTTGGTATCGTCAACCGTGACGGTTTTTGCAGCTCCGAGCGATGATTATTACGGCGGTTGCGGTTGCGGACGCGGCGGTTACGGTTGCTGGAGATAATTTCAGACCTTGCGCAACGTAAAAAAATTTCCCGATGAAAATTTTCGTCGGGGATTTTTTTTTGTTATAATTGAAAAAATTTTTTGGGAGGGATTTAAATGCGGAATGCAAAAATTGAACGTGAAACAAAAGAAACTAAAATTTTTGCCGAAATAAATCTTGACGGCGCGGGCAAAACTGAAATTTTTTCCGGAATCGGTTTTTTCGATCATATGTTAAATTTATTCGCGGCACACGGGCAGTTTGACTTGAAAATTTCTTGCAAAGGCGATTTGGCAGTTGACGGACATCACAGCGTCGAGGACATCGGAATTTGTCTTGGTCTTGCAGTAAAAAATGCGCTGGGCGAAAAGCGCGGCATAAATCGTTACGGCACATTTTTTTTGCCGATGGACGAAACTTTGGCTCTCGTGAGTTTGGATATAAGCAACAGACCTTTTTTAGTTTTCGATTGCGGAAATTTTGCGCCGATGATCGGAAATTTTGATACCGAACTTGTCGAAGAATTTTTGCGGGCATTCGCTTTTAACGCGGGGATTACTCTTCACGCAAAAATTTTGCACGGAAAAAATTCTCATCACAAAGTTGAGGCGATTTTTAAAGCACTCGGTCACGCCTTGAAAATTGCGGTCACTTGCGACGAAAAAAATAATTCCGTGCCTTCGACAAAAGGTATTTTGTAAAAAAATTTTTTTTTTGAATGGAGAGATTTTATGAGCGGAATCAGATTTATCAGCGGCGGTGAAAGTCACGGAAAAATTTTATCGTGCATTTTGGAAGGCTTGCCCGCCGGTTTGAAAGTTTCGAGCGATTTTGTCAACAGCGAATTGAAACGCAGGCAGGGCGGTTACGGGCGCGGCGGACGAATGAAAATTGAGTCGGACGAAATTATTTTTGCGTCGGGGATAAGATTCGGCGAAACTTTGGGCAGTCCGATAACTTTGCTGATAAAAAATCGCGACTGGGAAAATTGGCAAAAAAAAATGAGCGCGGAAGGCGAAATTTTCGGCGAAAAAGTTACCAACGCCAGACCCGGTCACGCTGATTTAACCGGCGCGGCGAAATATTCTCGTGACGATGTTCGCGACATTTTGGAGCGGTCGAGCGCGAGAGAAACCGCGATGAGAGTTGCGTCGGGCGCGGTTTGCAAAATTTTTTTGAAAGAATGCGGAATAAAAATTTCGAGTCAAGTTTTGAATGAAGACGAAATTAAAAATAAAATTGATGAGGCGAAGGAAAAAGGCGATACCGTCGGCGGAATTTTTGAGGTGAAAATTTGCGGTTCACCTGCGGGGTTGGGAAGTCATATTCAGTGGGACAAAAAAATTGACGCGAAGTTCGCGGCGGCGTTTATGTCGATTCAGGCAGTTAAGGCTGTGGAAATCGGCGACGGCTGGGAAAATGCAAAAAAATTCGGCTCCGAAGTCCACGACGAAATTTTCATTGACGAGAATAAAAAAATTTTTCGCAAAACCAATCGCGCGGGCGGAATTGAAGGCGGAATGACCAACGGCGAAGAAATTGTCATTCGCGCGGCGATGAAACCGATTCCGACTTTGATGAAACCTCTGCAAACTGTTGACATTGCGACGAAAAAATTGACGACGGCGAGCAAAGAACGCTCCGATACTTGCGCGATTTGGGCGGCGGCAGTTGTGGGCGAGGCGATGGCGGCACTTGTTACGGCTGACGCGATCGTCGATAAATTCGGCGGCGATGCGCTTTGCGACACTCTGAAAAATTTAAAAAATTATCGCGAAAGACTGGAAAAAAATTTTGGTCTTTAAAAAAGGAGGTTTTTTTATGAACAATTTAACAAAAAATTTGCAGGAAAAAAATTATAATCCTTGCGGAACTTTAACCGGTCAAGAAAAAATTATTTGCGATTCAGCAAGAAAAAATTTTTTTAATCTCCCTTACACTCAAATTATTCGCAACGTCGTTATCTCTGAAATCGACAAATTTAATCCCGACGAAAATTTTTTGAACAAAAATTCTTTAATCGATTGGTCGAAATATAATTTAAATTCCGAAGAAATTAAATCCGTTCTCGATTTTAACGCCGACGAATTTAAAAATTTTTCGCAAATTGAGATCGGTCTCTGCAAATATTTTGTTCACGTGCTTTTTGAAAATCGTTACAACATTTTTTATAACAGGCTTGTCGATTTTTGCGGCGAAATTGACGAAAAAATTTTTGTTTCCGCAGAAAAAAATGATTTGACTTTCGACGTTCTCGAACAAAAAATAAATTCTCTCGCCGGAAATTCAAATTTTTCAATGACTTTTAACGATCTCACCGACGAATTTTTAAATTTTATTGTGTCTTACGCTTGAGGGAAAATTTATGATCTGGACAGCTCAACAAAAAAAAGCAATTTACAGCCGCGAAAAAAATTTATTGGTCGCGGCAGCGGCGGGTTCGGGAAAAACTGCCGTGCTCGTCGAAAGAATCACGCAAATTTTAATCGAAGGAAAATGCGACGTAAATGAAATGTTAATCGTAACTTTCACAAATGCGGCGGCTCAAGAAATGCGATCTCGAATCCAAAAAAAAATCGAAGAAAAAATTTCTGAAGAAAATGACTCGGAATTGCTCGCGAAACTCGAACGACAATCAATTTTATTAAGCGGCGCATCGATTATGACTTTTCACGCGTTTTGCATGTCGGTTATCAAAAGAAATTTTTCAAAAATCGACTTGGATCCGAAATTTCGCGAAGGAAACGAACACGAATTAAATATTTTAAAGCAGGAAGTTATCGAAGAACTTTTTGAGGAAAAATATTCCGACGCGAATTTTGTAAAATTTTCCGATGAGTTCGGCGGAAATGTTCACGGCGACGAAAAAATTTATAAAATTATTTTGGATTTGCACAATGCGTCCTGCAGTCGTCCGTATCCCGCGAAATGGCTTGATTCTCTCGCGAAAAAATACGAACGGCCCGAAAATAAAAATTGGACGGAAATTTTATTTGATTCTGCTCTTGAAAATGTGAAAAATGTTCTCGAAAATTCTCTGTCGATTTGCGGAAAATGCCTTGAAGAGTGCGACGAATTACTTAAACTTTCAAAACAATTCGACGGAATCACGGAAAATTTTTCTCTCGATTCGGATTTGATAAAAAATTTGCTTACCGCGCTGAATGATTGGGACAAACTTTTTTCACTTCTCGGAAATTTGAAATTTAAAACTTGGAGCAGTAAAAAAATTCCCGACGATTTAAAATTTCGTAAAGAGAATTTGAAAAAAATTCGCGACGATTACAAGAAAAAAATTGAAAATCTGAAAGATATTGTCACAAAGCCGAAGTCCGAAATTATTTTGGAAATCGAAAATCTTGCCGCGCCTGTTCGTCAACTTATCGACATAACGAAAGAATTTGACGAAAAATTTTCTGCGGCGAAACGTGAGCGCGGAATTATCGACTTCAGCGATATGGAACATCTTGCGCTGGAAATTTTCAACACGGACGAAAAAACTGCAGAAAATTATCGAAAAAAATTCAAAATAATTATGGTTGACGAGTACCAGGATACTAACGACGTGCAGGAGGAAATTATAAGCAAAATTGTCCGCAAAAATAATTTTTTCGCGGTCGGCGACGTTAAGCAGTCGATTTATAAATTTCGCAATGCCTCGCCGGAAATTTTTTTGCAGAAATATAAAAATTATCCGACTCACGACGATTGCGAAAGAATTGATCTTTCAAAAAATTTTCGTTCCCGCAAGCAAATTGTTGATGCCGTCAACGAAATTTTTTGTCACTTGATGACTGAAAACGCGACGGAAATTGATTATAACGAAGAAGCGAAATTAAATTTCGGCGCGACTGAAAATTATTTGCCCGCGAATGAAAATATTTTTGACGAGCCGACAGAATTTTTGATTGTTTCTCAAGAAAAAATTCCTCAAGACGGAAATTCCCAAGACGGAAATTCTCAAGATGATGACGAAAACGAGGCGGAGGAACTCGACAAGCTCGAAAAAGAAATTCAAATTATCGCCGACAAAATAAATTTTATGATTAAGTCCGAAAAAAAAGTTTGGGATAAAGACAAAAAAATTTATCGTCCGTTGAATTTTCGCGACATTGTGATTTTATTGCGCTCGACTGACGGGAAAGCGACGAAAATTATTGATATTTTGGCAAAAAATAAAATTCCTGCGTACGCGGAGGACAAAGGCGGATATTTTAAGGCGCAGGAAGTTCAAACGATTTTAAATTTGCTCAACGTTTTGGATAATTCTCGCCAAGATATTCCGCTTGCGGCGGTGATGATGAGCGTAATCGGCGGATTTTCTGCGGAAGATTTGGCGCAACTTCGCGTTGACGGCAGAGATTTTGACTTGTACACGTTGGTTTTTGCGAAGTCTGCGGAAAATAATGAGCTCGGCGAAAAGTGCAGAGATTTTTTGATTAAATTAAATTATTGGCGCGAAATTTCTCGACAAGTCAGCGTTTCGGAACTTTTGAGTAAAATTTATCGCGAAACAGGTTTTTACGATTACTTTGACAATGCGACGGGAAAAGTTGCGCGGGCGAATTTGCGCGTTTTAATCGATCGCGCCGCCGATTACGAAAAAACTGCTTTCAGAGGTCTTTCGCGTTTCATTCAATTTATCAAAAAAATGCGCGATTTGAATAATGATTTGTCCTCGGCTCGAACTCTCGGCGAAAATGAAAATATCGTTCGCGTGATGACGATTCATAAAAGCAAAGGTCTTGAATTTCCCGTCGTTTTTGTCGCGGAGCTCGGGAAAAAATTTAATTTGCAGGATTTGAGCAAAAATGTTATCGCGCACAGAAATTTGGGATTGGGAATTTGTCGCGTAATCGAAGGGTCGCACGGTTTAAATTTGATTCCGACTTTTCCGCAAAAAGTCATTAAAAATAAAATGAAACTCGAAAATCTTGCGGAGGAACTCAGAATTTTGTACGTCGCTTTCACCCGCGCGAAAGAAAAATTGATTTTAATCGGCACGTGCGACAGTAAAAATCTTGAAAAATTTTCCGAAGTCAAAGAAATTTCCGCTCAACAAATTCAGTCCGCAAATAATCCGCTCGATTGGCTTTTGGCTGTGAAAAATTTTGCGTCGAAAGTGATTAAATTTGAAATTGTCGAAGATTCAAAGATAAAAATTTCCGATGAAAAAATTTCCGACGAAGTCGAAGAAAAAATTTCGGAGCAGATTGAAAAACTTCCGCCCTCGCCGCTTGAAAATATTCCCGCGAAAGTTTCCGTCACTGAAATCAAACGCCGACTTGAAGAGATTGAGGACGATGAATTTGCGGAAAAAATTTTTGATGCGAAAAAAAGTTATCGTCGCCCGAATTTTATTCAGAAAAAATCTTTGTCGCCCGCGGAAATCGGAACTTTGACCCACAGCGTTATGCAACATTTAAATTTGAGTGAAAAACTCGACGAAAAAAATATTTCCGCGCAGATTGATGAAATGGTTGAGAAGAAAATTTTTGACGAAGTTCAAGGCGAAAAATTGAAATCGAACTCGGCGAACATTGCGAAATTTTTCTCAAGTCCCGTCGGAAAAAATTTATTGAGCGCGAAAAAAATTTATCGCGAACTGCCTTTCAGTTATTACGTTGCGGCGGAGACAATCGGCGGCGGGAAAATTTTTACTCAGGCGGCGGGAGAAAAAATTTTTATTCAGGGGATTATCGACTTACTTTTTCAAAATTCTTCCGGCGAATGGATTTTGTTGGATTATAAGACCGACCGCGAAAATTCCGACGAACATTTTATAAAAGAATATCGCGAACAGATTCGGCTTTATGTGCAGGCAGTCGAAAATATTTTAAATTTAAAAATCAGCGAAAAATATTTATATCTTTTGAACGGCGGTCGCGAAATAAAAATTTAATTTTTCACGAAAAAAAAACTCTCGCAGAAAATTTTTTTCTGTGAGAGTAATTTTTTTTGCAAAATTTTTATTTCAACTGCTTTGCAAAAAAATCTGCAACAAATTTCGCGGTTCGTTTTGTATCTTGAGAAAATCCATGATCGAAGCAGTCCAAAAGTTTCAGCTCGGAATTTTTATAAATTTCTTGATAACGCAGGCTGTAAGTGTAAGGCACAATTATATCAGTCGTGCCGTGAATCATGAACGCAGGCCCGATGAATTTTTTCGCGGTCTCATAAATCGGCAATTTTTGCGCCGTCAAAATATAATTTCTGCCGACTTTGTGATTACCAAAAATTTCGACGTATTCGGGAACGTTTATCGAATCGTAATTTGTGCCTTGCAAAATTCCGCGAATCGCATCATCACGCAAAACCGCCGCCGGTGCCATCAACGCAAGAGATTTAATTTTTTTCGCGCCAAGTTCGCCCGCAACCATGCTCGCGACGACTCCGCCTTGAGAATGACCGGCGATTGAAATCGAAGTCACGCCGGGAATTTTTGCCGCGTAATCGTAAATTTTTTTTGCGTCCTCAATTTCGTTCAAAACCGTCATATCTTGAAAATTTCCTTCGCTCTCGCCGTGCCCGTTAAAATCAAAACGAAGCGACGCAATTCCTCGACTTTCCAGCTCGTCGGAAAGATTTTTCAACAAGTCGGAATTTTTTTCGCCCGTAAAACCGTGACAAATTATTACGAGCGGAAAATTTTTTTTGCCGTCCGGCGTTTGAATCATCGCGGAAAGTTTTCCGTGATCTCCGTCAATTTCGATGTTTTGACTCTGCGCACAAGCCGTTCCGAAAATAAAACACGTCGAAAAAATAAATGCCAAAAATTTTTTTAACATACCGAAAACCTCCCGAAAAAATTTTTTCACTCAATTACTTTGCGTTCGATTTTATTTTAAACAGATTTTTTTGTAAAGCATTTTTGGCGAAGATAAAATTTCTTGCAGGATTTTTTTTTTCGCGGTTGAAAAGTTCACTTTAAAAAGTTTTGGGAGATGATTTTATGGACAGAAGCAACGTTGAGCATAATTCACAAAATATTTATTATCGCTCAATCGTCGGCGCGGCTGAAGCGGGAAGCACAATGCGGCTCGGAATCAGAATCAACACCGATGAAGTTGTTCGCCAAGTTTTATTGCATACTTGGTCGGAATCTACCGGCGAAAAATGGAGTAACTTATCCACGAGCGACAAAGGTCAGTCCAAAGAAAAATTTTACTCGGCGGAAATTACTTTGCCGGATAAAGGCGGGCTGATTTGGTATTACTTCATTATTGTCACTGCCGAAAGAACTTACTATTACGGCAACAATCCCGAACAACTCGGCGGAGTCGGTGAACTTTATTTTGATTACGCACCGCCCGCTTTTCAAATTACCGTTTATCAAAAAGGCGCGAAAACTCCCGATTGGTTCAAACATTCCGTGATGTATCAAATTTTCCCCGACAGATTTTGTCGCGCGGGAAATGAGATTATCGAAAAAAAAGGCGCGGTCTATCACGCAAGCTGGAAAGATCAGCCCGCTTACTACAAAGACCCCGATACGAATGAAATTATTGCGTACGATTTTTACGGCGGAAATCTGCGCGGAATTGAAAGCAAACTCGATTACCTCAAAGAGTTGGGAATTTCCGTAATTTATTTTAATCCCGTCTTTGAGTCCGAAAGCAATCACCATTACGATACGGGCGATTATCATAAAATTGATCCGATTCTCGGCACGAACGAAGAATTTAAACATTTAATCGACACGGCGAAGTCGAAGGGGATAAATATAATTATCGACGGCGTTTTCAGTCACACCGGCTCGAACAGCATTTATTTTAACCGCGAAGGTCAATATAATTCACTCGGCGCGTATCAGTCGAAGGATTCGCCTTATTTCGATTGGTACAGCTTTAAAAATTTCCCGAATGATTATGAGTCTTGGTGGAATTTCGACACGCTCCCGAATGTCCGCGAGGTCACGCCGTCTTATATGAATTTTATCATTCGCGACAACGACAGCGTTTTGCATCACTGGTTGCGAGAAGGAATTTCCGGCTGGCGACTTGATGTCATCGACGAATTGCCCGCAGAATTTTCACAGGCATTTTTCGCGGAACTCAAAAAAACTAATCCCGATGCGGTTATGATCGGCGAAGTTTGGGAAGATGCGTCAAATAAAATTGCTTACGGCGTTCAGAGGCAATATTTTTGCGGTTACGAAATGGACAGTGCTATGAATTATCCTTGGCGTGAACATATGTTCAATTTTATTCTCGGACATATCGACGGCAAAGTTTGTATGAAAAGAATGGAAAGTCTTCGCGAAAATTACCCGAAAGAAAATTTTTACGCGATGATGAATTTAATTTCCAGCCACGATATTATGAGACCCGTGACAATTTTCGGCGAGGCTCCTTACTACGACAAAATGCCCGCCGTCGAACAGACGAGGTTTAAACTCGACAAAGAGCATGAGAAACTTGGCAAAGCGCGTTTGAAAATGGCGGCACTTTGGCAGATGACTTATCCCGGAGTTCCCTGCATTTATTACGGCGACGAAATGGGCATGCAAGGTTTCAAAGACCCGACCAATCGCCGCCCGTATCCTTGGGACGACGGAGATTTTGAACTGCGCGAAACTTATAAAAAATTTATTAAAATCCGCAATGAAAAATTGGTTTTGCAGACGGGCGAATTTTTGCCCCTGCCGAGTTACGACGATATTTTTGCTTATGCGCGGGTTATTCGCAACGGTCGCGATGTTTTTGACCAAGAGACCGATAACGACGCTTATCTTGTTGCCTTCAATCGTTCAAAAGATGAGGCGCGGGACGTTTCCTTTGACGTGAGCGATTTTGCGAGCGGGGTTTTTGTTGACGCGTTCGACGAAAAAAATCCTGACAGAAAATTCCCCGTGATGCGCGGAAGAGTTTCATTTAAACTTCAGCCGCTCGAAGGAATTTTGTTGCACCATATCCCGCCCCAACAGCATTACGACAGACGTGCGGGAATTTTGCTTCACCCGACAAGTTTGCCGTCAAAATACGGTATCGGCGATTTCGGGAAAGAGGCTTTTGAGTTCGTCGATTATCTCAAGGCGGCGGGACAATCGATCTGGCAGGTTTTGCCGTTAAATCCCGTGGGCTTCGGATATTCGCCTTATCAATCGCCGTCAGCATTCGCGGGCAATCCGATGATGATTTCTCCCGACGATTTAATTGAGCGCGGTTTGCTGAACGAAATGGATATTCATATTCCGAAACGCTTAAACTCGACGAGCGTGGAATTTGAACGAGTTGCCGACTTGAAAGAACATATTTTGTCGAAGGCGTTCAAAAACTTTAAAATTAAACTTTCGCAGGACGCGGAATTAAAAGCCGACTTCGATAAATTCCGCGAAAATGAATCTTATTGGCTTGAAGATTACGCACTTTTCGCCGCGATTAAAGCTAAAAATAACGATGTCTACTGGATAGAATGGGACGAAGATTTAAAACACCGCGACCCCGATGCGCTTGAAAAAGCCAAAACCGAACTTGCCGACGAGATTTTATATGTTGAGTTTGAACAATATATTTTCAGCTGTCAATGGCACAAACTCCACGCCTATGCACGTGAACGCGGTGTTCAAATTATGGGCGATATGCCGATATTTGTTTCTGCGGACAGCGCGGACGCTTGGGCGAATCAAAAACTTTTCCAACTCACCGAGGAAGGTCGTCCCGAAAAAGTTGCGGGAGTTCCGCCCGATTATTTCAGCGCGACAGGTCAACTTTGGGGAAATCCGCTGTACGATTGGACGGCTATGAAAAAAGATAATTACACTTGGTGGAAACTTCGCTTCAAAAAACTTTATGACTTTGTCGATATTGTCCGCATTGATCATTTCAGAGGCTTTGAGTCTTATTGGTCAGTTGACGGCGAGGCGAAAACTGCCGTTGACGGCGAATGGATTAAAGGACCGGGCAGACCGTTTTTCTATATGCTTGAGCGCGAATTTCCCGACGGGCAGATTGTTGCGGAAGATTTGGGCATTATCACCGATGAAGTCGAGGCACTCAGACAAGATTGCGGCTTCCCGGGAATGAAAGTTTTGCATTTTGAACTGCACTTTAACGAAGACGGCAGAATCGGTTTTGTCCCGCCCGAAAATTCCATAACTTACACCGGCACTCACGATAACAACACAACTGTCGGCTGGTTTATGGAAGATATTGACAACCCGAGCAAGGCGGCGATTGCGGCACTTATCGGCGCAGATGTCCGCCGTCCCGATGACGTTTGTCAAAAACTTATCGAATTTGCCTACTCATGTGACTCGCGTTTCGCGATAATTCCGATGCAAGACGTTTTGAAATTGGACAGCAAGAGCCGCATGAATTTGCCCGGCACGGTCGGCACTAACTGGGGCTGGCGTTTGAAGGAAGATTACAAACTTGAAGCGGAGGCAGGCAAGTTAAAGGCACTTTGCAATAAATATCTGCGGTAGGTGATGTTAATGAGGCTAAAAAAATTTTTCGCGCTGATTTTCGGAATTTCGCTTTTTCTGATGTCAACTTGTTCGGCAAGTGAAATAGTTGCCACAACCGCAACCGAAAATGATCCTTGGTCGTTGTCGATTATGAAAACCGATAACAACGAGTATGCATTTTTGATTTTGAACTTTCAGACCGATCAGGGCGCGATAATTCCTTACAATCGCGATTACTATGATTTTTATTTGAGAGAATCGCCGGTTATTTTCGTGATGGCGGTGAAGGACAGCCCGAAAGATGTTGACAAAGATTTCGGCGAATGGCGCGACGATTTGCATTTACTGCCGGTTTACGCGCTGTTTAACTACTCAAACGACACGGTGAATCTTGAGTCTTATCTGTCTTCGGGGCAGGGTCTTCAGCCTTCGCATTATCAGGGCAGAATTCAAAGCCCGTATCATTTGAAGTTGGCGCAAATTTTCTTGACGCATATGCCCGCACTTCACAAAGCGGTGGAAGCCGACGGAATAACTTTGCCGTAATTTTGGAATTAGGATTCAGGGGTCAGGGGTTAGAATTTTTTTTAGCCCGCCCCTGAACTTAAAATATTTTTTTTCAGTCGAGAGGAGAGATTTTTTTATGGATCCGCATACCTTTTTAGTTGAGAAGCCGTGTCCCGTGTGCATGAAAAAAACGCGCGTAATCAAAACTCGTTCGCGTCTTATGGTTGAAAAGACCGACGAAGATTTTTGCGTGCATTACAAGGGCTTTAATCCGTACTTTTACAAAATTTGGGTTTGTGAGCATTGCGGTTACGCGGCGGACGAAAAAACTTTCTTGGACAAAATGCCCGAACGTCACAGAAAAGCACTCTGGGAATTTCTCGCAAACAAGCAACTTGAATTTGAGTTCAAAGAAGAGCGCGACCTTCCCGATGCGATTGCGTCTTTTCAGTTGGCGTTGAGTTACCTTGACATTATCGACGCACCTCCGTCAAAAAAAGCGTCGATGAATTTGCAACTCGGCTGGATTTATCGCTTTAACGAAGAGACCGAAAAAGAAAATGAGTATTTGCTCAAGGCGGCGGAACTTTATGACCTGTCGATTACAAAAGAGCGTTATCCTATCGGAAATTTGACGGACAGCGGCGCGATGTATTTGGTCGGCGCACTTTATTACAGGCTTGGAGACCTCGACAAATGCGCTCAACACCTTTCGCGAATTATCGGCGACCAATCCGTCAGAGCACGTGAGCCGAAAATTTTTGACAAGGCTCGCGATCTTTGGGGGGATGTCCGCGCCTTGCAGAACGAAGAGAAGAAAAAAGCTGCGAAGTAAATGAAAAAAGATTCAGTGAAAAAATTTTTTTATGCGTTGACGTTAATTTTTTGCCTGTCAATAATTTTTTCGGGAAATGTTGACGCGGCGAAGAAAAAAAATGAGCCGGAAAAAATTTTGTACATTCCGCACGACAATCGCCCGATAGTTGACGAACAGACAATAGATGTTGTTGAGCGGGCGGGTTATAAAATTGTTGTCCCGCCGAAAGAATTTTTGGGCAACCGCGAAAATTTGGGAAATCCCGACAGACTTTGGGTTTGGCTTGAGGAAAATACAAAAAAAGACGTTAAAGCCGCGATAATTTCTTCAGATGCTTTGCTTTACGGCAGTCTTGTAGGTTCGCGAAAACATGATTATGAAAAGGCAGTCATCTTGTACCGCGCGGAGCAGTTCAAAGAGTTTCGCAAAAAGCATAAAAAATTGCCGATTTATGTTTTCGGCTCGATAATGCGAACTCCCAGAAACGGCGCGGCTTCGGGTTATGAAGAGCCGGATTATTATCGGCACTACGGCGCAAATATTTTTCGTTATACCGCACTGCGCGACAAAGAAGAAATGCAGGGCTTGACCGAGCGCGAACAAAAAGAAGTCGATTTTTTGGAAAGACTGATTCCGGAAAAGGCCATGCAAGATTGGATGGGGCGGCGCGGAAAAAATTTTGCGGCGAATGAAGTCTTAATCGATATGGCGCGGGAAAAAACTTTTGACTGCCTGCTTTTGGGACGCGACGACAACGCGCCTTTCTCTCAAACGCACAAAGAAAGCCGTTATCTGACGAAATACGGCGAATCTGTCAAGAAAAATAAATTTCAGACCATCGCGGGAATTGATGAAATCGGCTTGATGCTTTTGACTCGCGCCATAAACGACCACACAAAAACTGTCCCGAATGTCTTTGTAAGATACAATTACGGGCGCGGCGAAGCGACTGTTCCCACTTACTCCGACGAATCAATCGGCGAAACTGTCAACGCAGAAATTTTGGCGACGGGTGCAAAACTTGTTGAAAATGAAAATCGCGCAGATTTTATTTTGGCGATTAACACAAATTCAAACGGTCAAACTTACGAGGCGAACACTTCGGCCAACGACGGCAAGGCGAATAACGACACAAAATTTTTTGCCGATACCGTTCAAGATTACCTCGCCGCCGGGAAAAAAGTTGTTGTGGCGGATATTTCTTTCGCGAACGGCTCCGACAACGCCTTGATGGAAGTTTTGAATCAGCGCGGACTGCTTTTCAGGCTTCACGCTTACAGCGGCTGGAACACCGCGACAAATTCGACCGGTTTCGCCTTGAGTACGGGAATGTTGGCAAAAAAAATGAGCGACTCAAACAAAAGAAGTTTGCTTTTGACGCGATACCTTGACGACTGGATTTATCAGGCAAATGTCAGGACGATTGTTGCCAATCAGCTTTCTTGGATTCGCGGCGAAGGTTTTTACGACGCGCTGAATGATAAGCGTGACGAGGCGGCGGACGAGTGCGGCAGAATGATTACAAATTTTGTAAGAAATAATTTGCCCTCCGCTCACGTCGGCGAAAATTTGCGCGTGGATTTTCCCTGGAACAGAATGTTTGAATCGAGAATTTTTTTCGGCAGATAAAATAAAAATTTTTGAACCGCTTAAGGCGGTTTTTTTTTTCAAAATTTTTTCAGTTAAATTAAATTTTTCTTAAAAATTTGCGGCACAGAATTTTTTTTGATAAACTGCTTGAAAAAAAATGGAGATGATATTCATGGCTACGGCGCAAGAAGTTATCAAAAATTTTATGAAATCGTTGGACGAAACTTCTCTAAGCGGCGAAAGTGCCGTTGATGAGGCAATTCAAGCCTGTTCAAATTTCAACAGCATTTCTGACGCAATTTCTCAAATGGTTTCGGATTGCAAAAATGCAAGCTCCGCCACAAGTTTTTTGACGGATTATTGCGGGATAATTTTGGACAACGAAGACACGGGCGCGATTACCGGATCCGACGCGGGCGGCTCGACCGTTAAAACCGCCGAAAGTATTGTTCCCGAAGTCGGCAGTCTAAGCACTTACACAAACAATTCTTTCACAACAAACGGTCTTAATGTTCAACTGGTGACTTTTCCTGATTCTTCTGATTATGATTCGCATTACGAAAGCACAACTTATTCAAGCCTGACGGACACGCAAAAACATATTTGGAACGCGCTTTATACTTGGTGGATACCTAACACGCTGAATTTAATTTCTGAAAGTTACGGGAGTAATTTCAGTTTTACTTCAAATTCTTCCGCGACGATTAAGACATTGCATGCGGGCTTTGTTGAGACAAATTCAAGCATGCTTGCACTGGTAACGAATTGGTCCGACGGTCAAACAGTTGCGGATTTGGATTTGAAAACCAACATGTATTATTACAACGACATCGACACTTCCGACCCGAACGGCTCGACCTCAACTACTTCATATTACCTTGACAGAACTCTTGCCCACGAAATGACTCACGCGGTTATGGCGGCGAATGTCGATTATTTCAGCTATTTGCCGCTTTTCATAAAAGAAGGAATGGCGGAACTTACTCACGGCATCGACGACACGCGAAGGACAAGGATTTTGACTCTTGCCGGCAGTTCAGACAGCCTTGAAAGTGCTCTGGACGTAAGCAACACTTCAACCGCGACAAACCCCAATCCCTACGCCGCCGGTTATATGTTCCTTCGTTACCTTGCCAAACAAGCGTCAGACAGCGATGAAGATACTCTTACTTGGAAGATCAGCGGAACGACGGCGACTTACGGCACTTCAAGCGAAACCCTCATCACTTTGAAAGGTCTTAAAAGCGGTTTGACTGTTTCCGACGGCGAAATTGACGGCATAACTTTAAAAAATAATACCGTGACTTTGGCGACTTCTGTTCTCGGAGATGACGGCGCATCGGTCAGCGGCGGTGATTATCGTTTTGTTTTGGGCGGCGCGGGCAAGTTGACGAATTACGGCACGGCAACGACGCTCAAAGGCTCAAGCGAAAATGATACGCTTGTCGGCGGAACAAGTGCGGACAGTTTAAGCGGCGGCAGGGGAAACGATTATCTCAACGGCGGCAGGGGAGACGATTCGATTCTTGGCGGCGCAGGTGCTGATACTTTAATCGGAAGTTACGGCGCGGATTACATGAACGGCGGTTACGGCGACGATTCGATTCTTGGCGGCGCAGGTGCTGATACTTTAATCGGCAGTTACGGCGCAGATTATTTATCGGGCGGAGCGGGTGACGATTCGTTAAGGGGCGGAAACGGCATGGACACTCTTTACGGCGGCACGGGCAACGATACTTTGACCGGCGGCAAACATAGAGACGTTTTTGTCTACTCGAAGAGCACGGGAAACGATATTATCACCGATTACACGGCGGGCGTTGATAAAATTAAAATTTCTTCCGGAACGATCACTGAAGCAACAATCAGCGACGACGATTTAATCTTCACAATCGGCAAGGGAACTTTGACGATTCAAAACGGTGCAAACAAAAAAATTACCGTCATTGATTCCGCCGACAATGAAACCACTCAAATTTATTCAACCGGCAGTTCGTTGTTTAACGAAAATCTTGCCGAAGTTTGGTTTGTTGAAGAAGATTTTGTCGGCGAATTTGAATTTTCTTCGCCTGAAAAAAATATTAAACGTTATGACTTGGCTTTTGCCGGAGAATGAAAGGAGCGAATTAAATTGCGCATTACGAATTACGCATTACGAATTGTCACAGCTTTTGCCGCAGTGATTGTTTTGCTTGCGTCGTCGAGTGTTACTCTCGCGGCGGAAAATTTGAAAATCGGCGAGGGATTTTATCAATTTGAGTCATCGGGCGGCATAAATAAAAACCCGATTGACGTTTTTTACTATCGACCGAAAAATTGGAAAAACGGCGATAAAATTTTCGTAGTTTTTCACGGAATGGATCGCCGAATTGACTACTATATCAAGGGTTTAAAAAAAGCTGCGGACAAAAAAAATATTTTGCTCATCTGCCCGCAATTCACGAGGGAAAAATTTCCGGGCAACAAATATTATAATTACGGAAACGCCGCCTCAAATGACAAAAATCAGCAGACCTACAACATCGCCAACAAAATTATCGACGACGCTAAAAAACGTTTCGGCGCGACAAAAAGCAAAATTATTTTCTTCGGACACTCGGCGGGCGGTCAGTTTATGCACAGATATTTATTTTTGGCGGATAAAATCAAAGCCGACTTGGTGATTGCCGCAAATGCCGGAACTTATCTTTTGCCCGACGAAAATGTCAATTATCCGTACGGCTTTAAAAATATTTCCGCAGGCAAAAAAGAAATGAAACGCGCTTATTCTCAAAAGACAATTATTCTTTTGGGCGAAAAAGACATCAGCCGCACGAGCAAAGGTCTCCCGAAATCCCGCATGGACGATAAACAGGGACTGAACAGATTCGAGCGCGGAAAAAATTTCTTTGACCAATCCAAGAAAAAAGCCGAAGAACTCGGCACAAAATTTAATTGGCAACTTAAAACCGTTCCCAACGTCGCACATAACGCCGTGAGGATGGCAAGAGCCGCCTTGAAATATGTTGACTGAAAAAAATTTTCTTTTTGACCTATTGACTTTTTGATTTTTTGTACTATAATGACAATCGAAAGGACAAAAGAAAGTCCGATGAAATGAAAAAGAGTTGTACATATAAAAGGAGACGATTAAGATGTTTGGTTTGGTACCTTTTAATTCAAAAAGTTTACAGTCAGGTCAGGACGGTTTCGGAAGTTTGTTCGACATTTTCAATGAGCCGTTTTTCAACGATTTTCCGATGACTTCGGCAACTGCGGCAAAGTTCAAAGTTGACGTTAAGGACAACGGGAAAAATTACGAACTCACTGCGGAACTTCCCGGCATGAGCAAGGAAAATATTTCGCTGGATTACACGAACAATTATTTGACGATTTCCGCGCAGAGAGATGACGAGAAAAACGAAAGTGACGACAAAGGCAATTATATCCGCCGCGAACGTCATTTCGGAAGTATGAGCAGAAGTTTCTACATCGACGGCATTGACGAGACGAAAATTTCCGCCGAATTTAAAAACGGCGTGTTGAAAGTCGATTTGCCGAAAGCCGAGCAAGAAGTTCAGAAAGTCAAACAGATTGCCATTCACTGAAAAATTTTTGCGAAATAAAGTCTGATTAAAAAAATTTTATCGGAGGGTTTGAAAAAACTCTTCGATTTTTTTTTGAAAAAATTTTGTGTTATAATCTCGAAAAAATTTTTGCGAAGGGATTTTATGACGATAAAAAAAATTTTGATTCAAGCGACTTTGAGACTCGAAGAAAATAAAATTGATACGCCCCGACTTGACGCGGAAATTTTGCTGGCGTATGTTTTAAATTGTCGAAGGCTGACACTTTACACCGACGCGGAAAAAATTTTGACTGACGAACAAATTTCGCGTTTTGAAAAGTTGATTGAGCTGCGAATAAAAAAAATTCCCGTCGCTTATTTAATCGGCACAAAAGAATTTTTCGGCTTGAATTTTGTTGTGAACGAAAATGTTTTGATTCCTCGTCCCGACACCGAAATTTTGACTCAATGCGCGATAGAATTTTTGCAGACTTTCGACGGAGAAAAAAATTTTTTGGACATCGGCACGGGCAGCGGCGCAATTTGCATTTCGATTTTAAAATTTTGTAAAAATTCTTTTGCGGCGGCGACAGACATTTCGGAAAAATCTTTGGAAGTCGCAAAATTCAACGCGAAAAAATTCAACGTTGATGACAGAGTTAATTTTTTTTGCGGAAATTTATTTGAGCCGATTGGAGAAAAAAAATTTGCCGCGATAATTTCAAACCCGCCGTACATTCCGACCGCCGAAATAAAAACTTTGCAGGACGAGGTAAAAAATGAGCCGTTGAGAGCGTTGGACGGAGGCGAGGACGGTTTAAATTTTTATCGGGAAATTATTTCAAAGTCGCCGAAATTTTTATTGAACGGCGGACTTTTGGCGGTAGAAATCGGAATCAATCAGGCGGTGGCGGTGAAAAAAATTTTTGCTGAAAATAATTTTTGTGACATAGAAATTTTGAAAGATTTGGCGGGATTGGAGAGAGTAATTTGTGCAAGACAGAAATTTTAGAGCCGACGGAAAAAAATTTAATTCGCGCGGGTGAAATGATTCGTGCGGGGGAACTTGTTGCATTTCCTACTGAAACGGTTTACGGGCTGGGCGCGGACGGATTAAATAAATCTGCGCGGGAAAAAATTTATCTTGCGAAGGGAAGACCTTCCGATAAACCTTTGACCTTGCACGTTGCGAGTTTGGAGCAAGTCGAAAAAATCGCGAAAATTTCTGCGGCGGCGAAAAAACTTTTTGAAAAATTTTGTCCCGGTCCTTTGACAATAATTTTGCCTAAAGCCGAAAATATTCCCGATTTCGTGGCAAAAAAAAATATCGGGCTAAGATTTCCCGATAATGAAGTTGCGTTGAAGTTGATAAAAATTTCAAACTGCCCGATAGCCGCACCGAGCGCAAATATTTCGGGGCAAATTCCGCCGAAAACTGCGCAGGACGTTTTAAAAAATTTAAGTGGCAGAGTTCCGATAATTTTGGACGGCGGCAAGTGTAAATTCGGAATTTCTTCAACGATAGTCGATTTGAGTGAGGACGAGCCGAAATTTTTGAGAGTCGGCGCAATTCCTCCCGAAGAAATCATTTCTTTTTTGCGAAAAATATAAATGCTCCCAGTGCGATTACAAAGGCGACGACGCTTGTCATTTGCGCGGATTTTAAAAGTCCGAAAGCCAAGTCTGTATAATCTCCGCGAAAGTTTTCGAGAAAAAATCTTGCCGCCGCATAAAGCATTACATAAAGACAAAAACACTGTCCGCGAAAATAATTTGTCGAGCGGAAAATTAAAAGTATCGCGAAAATTACGATGTCGAGTTGGCACTCCCAAACTTCTGCGGGAAAAAGCGGTTGATCTCCGTAAGTTCGATAGGCCAATGTTGTATCGGGGTAAATTATTCCGAAATTTCCGCCCGTCGGTCTTCCGAATGCGTCACCGTTCAATAAATTTGCACAACGTCCGAGAGCCTGCCCCAAAACGATTGCAGGCGCAAGAATGTCGGCGAGATGAATCACGTCGATATTTTTTTTTGCGGCAAAAATTCCTCCCGCCAAAACGCCTAAAATTATTCCGCCTTGAACCGCCATTCCGCCTTGCCAAACGTTTAAAATTTCTGTGAGATGATTTTGATAATAATTCCAGTCGAAGAAAAAAACGTCCCAAAGTCTTGCGCCTAAAAGTCCGAAAAATCCGCCGATCATTCCGATGTCGATTAAAAATTTTTCATAACCTCGCCCGTCAACCTTTGCAAAAAAATATCCTGCGCCCGTTGCCAAAATTATCGACAGCGACAAAATCACGCCGTAAGACCTAATGGGAAAATCTCCGATGAAAAAAAGATATTGATGCATAAATCCCGTTCCTCAAGTTTGAAAAAATATTTTGCCTATGATACGATACGAAAAATTTAAATGCAAGGAGATGAAAAAAATGATTATCAACGACAAACTTTTTTATAACTCGTATGAAATTATTGGAGGCGAAAAAATTATGGCTCCTTCTGCCAGCGCGTATCACAACAGCATTATGGGCGACCTTTACACCGACATAAAACTTTATTTGCGGCGAAATAATTGCGGCTTTGTTTTCAGCGATTCGATTGATGTTCATTTGCCGGACGGGAGTATGTTCAAGCCGGATTTAATTGTCGTGAAGTCCGAAAACGCAGATATTATTGACTGGGACGGAACTATTCACGGCGTCCCCGATATGGTTGTTGAAGTTCTTTCGCGTTCGACGAAGAAAAAAGATTTGACGATAAAAAAAGATACTTATGAAAAAAACGGCGTTAAGGAATATTGGATTGTCGATCCTTACATAAAAATTGTCGATGTTTATCTTTTGCGCGACGGAAAATATTTTCTCGACGGCGAATATATAAACTACACTGACGAGGAGTTTGAGGATTTAAACGACGAACAAAAAGCCGAGGCGAAATTTGAAATCACTTTGGCGACTTTTCCCGACCTTACAATAAATATAAAAGAAATTTTCGCTTGGGGATTCGGCAATGTTTTTAAAAAATAAATTCGCCTTCGACTTGGACGGCACGATAACAAAAGTTGAAACCCTGCCGCTCCTTGCAAAAGAATTAAATTTATCGGACGAAATGAAAATTTTAACCGACTTGACTTTAAGCGGAAAAATTTCTTTTGAGCAATCTTTTCGACTGCGTTATTTTATTTTGAAAAATATCCCGCAAAAAAAAATTTCGGAAATTATGAACGCGGTTGAACTTGACGAGGATATTTTAAATTTTATTCGCGAAAATAAAAAATTCTGCGCGATTGTCACGGGAAATTTGGATATTTGGATTGAGCCGATAACAAAAAAAATCGGCTGTGGAATTTTTTCTTCGCAAAGTCGAAACGGCGAACTTATAAAAATTTTGAATAAAGCCGAGACAATTCGCGAGATAAAAAAAAGCGCGGAAAAAATTATTTCAATCGGCGACAGTTTCAACGATATTCAAATGTTCAGGGAGTCGGATATTTCCGTTGCTTACGGCGGAGTTCATCGGCCGAGCGACGAAGTTATTGCCGCCACCGATTATTTTTTTTGCGACGGAAAAAATTTGGTGCAGTTTTTGAAAAATAATTTGGAGTGAAAAAATGTTACATCCGCAAATAGCAAGTATTTCGGCGACGCGACACATTTTAAAAAAATTTAATTTGCGAGCGTCTAAAAGATTGGGACAAAATTTTTTAATCGACGCGGAAGTTGTTCAAAAAATCATTGACGCGGCGGAAATTTCCGAAGGCGACGAAGTTTTGGAAATCGGACCGGGAATCGGAACTTTGACGCAAGGACTTTTGGAGGCGGGAGCGAAAGTCACCGCAGTCGAACTCGATAAAAAATTACCCGCAGTCTTGCAAGAAACTTTGGACGGCTACGAAAATTTTAAGCTGATTCAAGGCGACATATTAAAAATAAATTTATCCGAACTTATGCCGCAAAGTTTCAAAGTAGTTGCAAATTTGCCGTATTATATCACGACGCAAATTTTATTAACGCTGTTGGAAAAAAAATTGCCGATAAAAAAAATCG
This sequence comes from uncultured Selenomonadaceae bacterium, assembly GCA_905236725.1. Taxonomy (GTDB): domain Bacteria; phylum Bacillota; class Negativicutes; order Selenomonadales; family Selenomonadaceae; genus Quinella. The sequence continues at coordinate 36,016 of CAJOCT010000002.1, forward strand.
TGACGATGGTGCAAAGAGAAGTTGCGGAGCGAATGACGGCTCAAGCAGGTTCAAAAATTTACGGCGCAATGAGTGTTGCAGTCCAATTTCGTTCGGACGCAAAAATTGCCTTCGACGTTGAGCCGAAATGTTTTTTGCCGAGACCCGAAGTCACAAGTTCGGTAGTAATTTGCGACGTGCGGGAAAATAAATTTAAAATCGACGACGAAGAATTTTTCATAAAAGTCGTGCGCTCCTCATTCGGTCAACGACGCAAAACTATTTTAAATTCGTTAATCGGTGCGGGATTTTCACGAGAAAAAATTTTGAAATCTTTGGAAATTTCGGGAATAAATTTTGAACGACGCGCGGAAACTTTGACGATAGAAGATTTTGTGAACTTGGCGAAAAATTTGCAAGAATTTTAATTTTACCGTTTGAAAGGAAGGTTTTTTATGTCCGTCAAAAAATTTTTTTTCGGCTGGTTTATCGCCGTTTTTGCGGCAAGTGCATTTTTTGCCTCGAATGCTTCGGCGGCAAGACCCGAGCCCGAATCCGACGTTGTCTACACGGCACCGATTACCTTGTATTGGCAGGCAAAGGCTGGAGTTCCCGAGGCTATAGAATATTCAAAATATATCGACGCCGAAAGAATTTTGAAGCCGTCCGAAATTCCGCAATATGAGCGAATCGAACGCATTAACAAAATTTATCATGAAATTCTCTACAAGTCTTTGAATGATTTTGTCGAATCCGAAAATTACACAAACGTCCTCGATTTGGGTTGCGGAGTTTCGCCGCGCTGTCTTTATATGGCGAGAAAAAAAATAAATTACGTCGGTACGGATCTCAAAGACGTGGTCAATGTTTTGAATATTTATGCGCCAAATTTTTTGAACGGAGAAATGAAAAAATATGTCAATTTCGTCATTGCCGATGCCGCCAACCACGAAGAAATGATGAACGCGGCGAAGGATTTTAACGGAAAAATTTGCATTGTCGAAGACGGTTTGTTAATGTATCTTTCCCGCGACCAACAAAAAGCAATGCTTGAAAGTATTCGCGATATTTTGAAAAAAAACGGCGGTTGCTTCGTGACTTCGGATTTTGTGGCGGGAGAAATTTTTATGTCCGTCAACAGAACGATTTACGGCGATTCGGATGCGCTGATTCTTGCGAAGGAAACTCAAAAAATTTATGAAAATCTTTCGCAAATTCTCTTTGATGACACGATGTTCAAAACGACCGACGAAGCAGTTAAATTTATTGAAAGCGCGGGGTTGAAAGTTGAAACGCGCCCGCTTTTCAAAAACACGCCGGATATAATCAGCATAAGAGATTTAAACAACACTGACATTTCCGCAATAAATGCTATGATGCAGAAAAATCTTTTGTGGGTTATCACCGTCGCCGACGAAAAATAAATTTTGTATGGAGAAACGCTTATGAAAAATTTTTTCAAGATAATTTTCACGACCTTTTTTGTTCTCGCGGGATTTTTTAATATCGTCGAGGCACGAGAAGTTACCGTCACGGGAGTCGGCACGGATCGCGAAAGTGCGTTAAAAGATGCCCGCCGAATTGCCGTTGAAGAGGTTGCGGGAACTTTTATTGATTCGCGAACTTTGACGAATAAAAGCATGGTCGAGTTGGACGAAATTTATTTAAAAAGCAGCGGTTTCGTCGGCAAGGTGAATGTTTTGAACGAAGGCTTTGCAAACGGAATGTATCAAATTCGCGCCGTGATTGACGTGGATCAAAATCCGAGTCCCGAAATTTTAAGGCAAGTTCAAGCTGTTATGGCTCTGAATGACCCGAGAATCGCCGTTATCGTCTTCAAAGAAAATTCTGCAGTTCACGAAGAGGCAATCGAATCTGCAATTATGGACAGGCTCATTTCGCTGAATTTTTCGCACATGACAGACCCGAACATTGTAGCAGGTTTGCAAAACGCTCAAATGCTGAACAGTCTTTACAACGGCAGACCTGTTACGGGAATCGGCTCAAGTTTCGGCGCGGATTTTATTGTTTTGGGAAGATGCCGCACGACTTCCCGCGATATAAAAATTCCCGACTTCAAGGGCGGTTATCAAGACACGGGCTTGAATGACGGGCAAACCGAAATGACGGCGAAAATAATTCGACTTGATACCGGCGATATTTTGGAAACTTTCACGGTTGAAACTTCCGGAATCGGTGAAGGCAACACCGTCGCCGAGCGCGAAGCTCTGAAAAATATGGCGAATAAAGCCGCTGAAAAAGTCGAGGAAAAATTTCGTCGCATAGGAGCGCGGAGCAGTCAAGGTTTGCAAATTACCGTCATTTCAAACAATTATAACAAGGTGCAATCTTTGGCGAATGATTTGCGCTCTCTTCCCGGCGTTCAAAATGTTTATATTCGCGAAAATCTCAACGGCAAAGCAATTATTGACGTTGACACGGATCAAAATGTTGACAGGTTGCTTTTATTGTTGAGCGGGCGGAGCAGTGTGAATTTCACAGTTGAATCGACAGGCTCCGGCAGTGCAAGGCTTAGAATTTAAACGGGGTGTAAAAAGTGTTTTTAAAAAAATTTTTGAGCGTTTTATTTTTGTTGACGGTCATTTTTTTGCCGAACAAATATTTGGAAGCCGCGCCGAGAGTTGCCGTCATTCCTTTTGAAAATCAAAGTGCGCGACAAACTTCTGATTTTGACGGAGTTTTGGAACAAGCCCGAGCGGACGTTGAAATTTATATCGTGCAAACAGGCAGATTTGATTCGTTGGACAGAGTTTCACTTCAAAGGCTGTTGGACGAAATAAAATTAAATCATACCGCACTGTTCGATCCTTCCACCGCCGCACAATACGGCAAAATGGTCGGTGCGCAATATCTTGTTTTGGGTTCCGTGACGGGTATGAGCAAAAAAGGCAATGAACTTGTCGCCCATCTTTCCCTGCGAATGATTGAGGTTGAAACTGCCAGAATATTTCTTGCAGGGCGCGGCAGTGGAAAATCCAAAGGCGATGCCTCGACGGCGATGGAAAAGGCAGTTGAAGATGCCGTCAACGGCAAAAGGGGAATCTTGACCATGTTCCGCGGCGGAAAGTGATTTCACTCGGGGGCAAAAATTATGACTTTGAAAAAAATTTTGTCGTTAATTTTTTTGTTGACGATATTTTTCACCGCGTCCGCATTTGCAAAACCTTTTGAAGGAAAAAATACGGGAATCGGAATTTTTATCGGCGAGGTTGCCTGTTACGGCGAGCATGAAATCAGACCGGAATTTTTGGAAACTTTCAAAGAACAGTTATGGCAGACTTTGAAAGATTTTGAAGACAAAGGCAAACTGCACACGGTCGGCGATGATTACTGGATCGGCGGCGGCAATCCTTCATCGGAATTTGTCGACGTAATCAACGTTAATGCGGTTCTGCAGGATCTTCATATGGATGCCATTGCTTACGGTCCTTCCTTCCAAAAAGAAAATGCCAATGTCAAAATGATTTTTTACGCGGAACGTGCTTTGGGCGAAGATTATTTTTGGGACGACGATAAATTGGCGGCAAGAAAAAAAATGATCGGCAAGCCCTATCACATCAGCCCGAAAATGACCGAAATTGCGAAAACCGTCGGCAAAGAATACGGCGCGGATTATTTACTTTTCTGCAATCTTGTTGACGCTGATATTGTGTTGAAAAATTCAATTTTCAACGCGTCGACAACTTTAAGCGAACGCCCCAAACAAATTAAGATGGCGACTTTTTTTTATCTGATTGACGTGAAAAGCGGCTTGGTTTACGAAGGCTATAATTTTTCCGACAAGACCGGGCAAATTTTAAATCTTCTCGGGCAGTACGGAAAGGCAATGACCGCGCCGAATCTTTTGCAGTGTATGTTTGAAGTTCAGTCTAAAAGAATTGTGGAGGATATGTGCAATGCCGGGCAAAAAATTTTGGGGAAAAATTCTTAATTTATTCGCGGCGACTGCGGCAATTTATTTTTTGACTGCGCCGAATTTTGCCGAAGCAAATTATTCAATCGGAATCATCGGGGTTGAAAGCAGAGCGAAAAATATAAACCTCGACGACTATACGAACCTCGACGACCTTTCAAAACATCCGCTGGTTTATGCTCAAGACGTTTTTGAAGAAATTTTGACTACCGATTTGCACGAAATAGGATTAACTGCCGTCGATAAAACCGATTACGCGAAAATGGCGCGAAAAAGCGAGGAAGAATTTCAGCGCGTTCAAGAACTTATGAGAAATTCTATTGACAGGCTCGACAGCAAGGACACTTCCGAAGCGGTGAAACTTTTCGATCAAAATTTGGATTATCTGATTTACGGCTATATTTCCAACTTTACAATCACGCACCGCGAAGCCATTGCAACTTCAAATATTACCGTGCGCGTGGATTTATCCGTCAGGATCGTCGACGCTTCAACCGGCAAAGTTGTTTGCGTGGCAATCGGCAAGGGAGAGTCGGCAACTCACGGCGGAGCTTACAGAAAAACTTTCAAGTTCGGCGGAGATGAAATTTCGGAAGAATGTTGGCATGAGGCTTTGGAAAAGGCACTGAATCAAATTGTCGAAAGAATTAAAAAGCAAGTTTAGTTTTAACGGGAGTGATTTTTTATGAACTTGAAAAAAATTTTGGCAACGGTTTCTCTTGCGATGACGTTGCCCGCAACCTCTTTTGCTTACGGCGAATTGTGGTATGATGCGGCCTCTCATCTTCCGCAGTTCAAAAAAATTGTCGTCTACCCCATCAACTATCTGAACGAAGGTTTTAAAATTGATAATGACGAGAAATCCGAAACTTATCAGGTCAACGATTATTTTGACAAGCGTTTTGTCCGCAAGCTGAAAATAAAGACCGTTCCGCTCGGCAGTTCTCTGAAAGAAAATAAAGAAATTCGCACCGATGAAGAAAAATATAAATCTCTTTACCAAAATTTTTCTTCCGAAAAAGACAGGGCGACAACCGTTTCATCCGTGACGGCGGCGAACGGTTACATTATTCCGCAAATTTTTTTGGATAAACTTGAACCGCACCTTTCGCCCGCAAAAACCGTTACCGTTCAAATGAAATCTTGGACGGAAGAAGCAGACGGTCCCAACGGCAACCGCATTTATGACGAAAAAACTTGGAACGTGACTCACACAATTCCCGCGCGAGAGCTGATACTTTATCATATGGGAATTGATTATAATATGTACGACAGAGAAGGCAAAAAAATTATGACCTATCGCAACGCCGAGCACACTTACGGTAATAATACCGGCAAAGTCGGCGAAACCATCGCGAATGCTGTGGAAAATGTCTATGGCATAAATATCAACGGTATTGTCAGAGGAATAGGCAATCTGTTCGGAGGCAAAAAATCTAAACCTTTAAGACCGGATGAATACAAAGTTGAACTTTTTAAAAGTATAGTTGATGAGTTCAGAAAAGATTACAAGGACATTCAAGAAAATTTCAAGGACAATAAGCAAAAAAATCGCGTAGGAAAAACTATCGGCTTCAAGGGAATAAATCTTCCGCAAAACGTCGGCAGTGACGAATATTCTTTGAAGTCTGTTTATTTCGGGATGAAAGATATGGCGTTCAAGTACACCGACGCGAAAATTGATTACGACGGTAGCGGAAACGCGCGTTATTTCGTTCAAGGCGACATAAGTTATTATTCTTTGGATCGCCAATGGATTGAGCCTTACGCAACTACTCGTAACAATTTACTTTCAATGCAACAAAGTGATTGGTATGACGCGTACGGAAATAAACACACTCGAACGATAAAAAAATATCAAACCGAAATTGTGGATCATCACGGCTATTGGCAATACACGGCGACGGTCAAAGGTACTTTCAGCTTGGTTGATGACAGCGGCAGGGTTCTTGTCACTCACAGCGCGACCGAAACCGACGATAAAACTGCAGACGCTTATCAACATCTGATGAAAGATTTTTATAAAAAAGTCAATGCCGTAATTTCCCCGAAGTCGAAATAAATTTTTATAAGCTGTATTCACAGTTTCAGGTGGAGCGAACAGATTATAGAAAAAACTATCCCCTACCCACTGAACTAAGGAGTGATTTTTTGGACGAAAGAATTGTTGCGACTGAAGAACAAATTTCTGACGATTGGCAGTTGAGTTTGCGGCCGCGAAGATTATCGGAATATATCGGGCAGGATAAGGCGAAAAAAAATTTATCGGTCTTCGTCAAAGCCGCAATTTCTCGAAAAGAAGCCCTTGACCACGTTTTATTATACGGACCGCCCGGACTCGGCAAAACAACTTTGGCGGGAATTATCGCGAATGAAATGGGCGTAAACTTCAAACAAACTTCCGGTCCTGCAATCGAACGCGCGGGAGATTTGGCGGCACTTTTGACGAACTTGCAAAAAGGCGACGTTTTATTCATCGACGAAATTCACAGACTAAGCCGACAAATTGAAGAAATTTTATATTCCGCGATGGAAGATTTCGCGCTTGACATAATTATCGGCAAGGGACCGAGTGCGCGGAGTATTCGCCTGGACATTGCGCCTTTCACGCTGATTGGAGCGACGACAAAGGCAGGTTCACTTTCTCCGCCGCTTCGCGACAGATTCGGCGTTATAAGTCGGCTTGAATATTATTCAGTCGACGCGCTCATGGAAATTATCACTCGTGCGGCAGAAATTTTAAAAATTCCCATCGAAAAAAACGGCGCGGAAGAAATTGCCCGCCGTTCAAGAGGCACTCCCCGAATTGCCAACAGACTTTTAAAACGCGTCAGAGATTTCGCGCAGGTCGAAGGCAGTAAAAAAATCACCGATGAAATTGCCGATAAGGCTCTTTTGGAATTGGAAGTTGACAGAATTGGGCTTGACCATACGGATCGGCGAATGTTGGACGCGATGATAAAAAAATTTCGCGGCGGTCCCGTCGGACTTGAAACTATCGCCGCCGCAATCAGCGAAACTCGCGAAACCATTGAGGATATTTATGAGCCTTACCTTCTTCAACTCGGTTTTATTATGCGAACTCCTCGCGGCCGAATTGTCACGGAGGCGGGTTATGAACATATGGGCGTAACTTATCCGACCGCAAATTTTAACGAGCCGAAACTTTTCGACTTTGAAGAAACGTGAAAAAATTTTTTTATCCCGTCATTGCGGGATATTTTTTTGTCAAGTCGAAGGATTTGAGTATTTCTTACGAAGTTATCAGCTTTGTTTATAAAATTGCCCGTTTGCAAAAAAGAATTTTCATTTATAAAATTACAGCACTAATTTTTTTTTAAGGGGAGAACGGCGATGAAGTTAAAAATTGTAACGAAACGGTCAGGGAGTAAGGTGAACTATGACAGGGAAAAAATTTTTAACGCCATTGCAGGGGCTAATCGCGACGCAAGTACGGAAAATGATAAACTTTCTGCAGAGGATGTGGAGCGCGTGACAAATTCCGTCGAGTCCGCCATTTCCGAAAAAAATAATATCGGCGTTGAAGAAATTCAAGACCAGGTCGAAAAATCTTTGATGGAGCATAATTTTTTTGACGTTGCCAAGCAGTATATCGTTTACAGGCAAAAACACACTCAACGGCGTGAGGCACAAAAAAAACTCATGGAAACTTACCGCGATATTTTTTTCACCGATTCCGTCAAAGTCGATTTAAAACGCGACAACGCAAATATCAATACCGACGCGTCAATGGGAATTATGCTTAAACTCGGCGCGGAAGGTGCGAAACACTTCGTAGATAATTACGTTTTGCCGGAGGAGTTCAGGGCGGCGGACAGCGAAAATTTCATTCATATTCACGACAAAGATTTTTCGCTGATAACTTTGAACTGTTGCCAAATTGATTTATTAAAACTTTTCCACGGCGGATTTTCTACAGGTCACGGATTTTTGCGCGAGCCGCAATCGATTCGCTCTTATGCGTCTCTTGCCTGCATCGCGATTCAGTCCAATCAAAATGATATGTTCGGCGGGCAATCCATCAACGCTTTCGATTACGCAATGGCTGAAGGTGTCAGAAAATCTTTCAAAAAAATTTTAAAAGCTGAAATTGAACGCGCCTGCGAATTTTGCGACGTTGAACCGCACGGAGAAATTGATTTCAACATCTGCACTTATTCCGAAAAAGAAAATCCCGCCGCCGTCGAAAATTTAACGTCGATTGTCGGCAGTGAAAAACTCGCGAAAAAAATTTATTCTCAAGCCTGCAAAGACGTTGAGGAAGAAACTCACCAGGCGATGGAGGCACTCATTCACAATTTCAACACTCTTCATTCAAGAGCCGGCGCACAAGTTCCCTTCAGTTCGATAAATTACGGGATGGACACTTCCCCCGAGGGCAGACTGGCGACCCGCGAAGTTTTAAACGCGATTGAGGCAGGTCTCGGCAACGGCGAAACTCCGATTTTCCCGATTTCTGTTTTTCAACTTAAAGACGGCGTTAATTACAACATCAACGACCCGAATTATGATTTATTCCGCCAAGCATGCAAAGTCAGCGCGAAAAGACTTTTCCCCAACTTCGTCAACCTCGACGCGCCGTACAATTTGCAATATTACAAGCCCGGCGATTATAACAGCTACGTTGCAACCATGGGGTGCGCGGACGGCGAAGAAATTATTTCGTACAAATATCAGGGAAAATTTTATTGCGAAGGAATTAAGCGGCTTTGGGACAGAGTTAAAACTGAAATTTTAAATCGCGGCTTGAGTGAATATAAAATCCCCGACGCTCTTGAAGTTTGGGACGGAGAAAATAATTTTGTCGAAGTGAAAACTTTGATAAAAAATCCCGACATGGAAAATTGGGTTCGTGTAAAATTCACCGACGGACGCTCTCTTTTGGTGACGGACGATCACCCGCTTTACACGGAAAATCGCGGGCGCATTCACGTCAAAGACTTAAAAATCGGCGACACAATCAAAAATTATTACGACTTGCCGACTGTGAAAAATGAAGACGCAATCACTGATGAAAATCTTGCTTATGTTCTCGGCTTGCTGATAACTGACGGAAATTATTCTCGCGACATTGTTGTTGCATTGGACGGGCGCACGGAATCGGATATTGAACAAAAATTTATCGACTGCGTCAAAAAAGTTTGGAATTTTGATTGTCATATTCAACATTACGAACGCGGTGTAAAGGGAAATTATGATTTAGTCAGGATTTGCGGCGAACAGAAAAAAATCGGTGAATATCTGAAAAATATTTTTGGCGGCGAAAATAAAATTGAAAGGGCAATTCCTTCGGAAATTTTTTCTGCCCCGCGTGAAGTGCGGTTGTCTTTTTTGGCGGGAATGATTGACGGTGACGGACATATCAGCCATAAATCAAAAATTCAACTCGGATCGACAAATAAAGAACTTTCACTTCAGCAAACAGCGTTGGCTCAATCTCTCGGCTATCCCGCGAAAATTTATTTAAATCATTACACTTCAAACGACGATGAAAAAATTCGTTATCGCGTCGAATTTTCTATGAGTGAAGAGATCGGCGAATATCTCGGCAGCGGAAAAAAATTAAATATTCAATGGAACGGCTCGAAGTCTTCAACCAAAACGCCCGAAATTATTTCTGTTAAGGCGATTGAATATCTCGGCAGGTTGAACAAAAACAGTTACGACTTAGAGACGGTGACGGATAAATTCACGCTTTCATTCATAAATTCCGGAAATTGTCGCACTCGCGTTATGGCGAATGTAAACGGTCCGGAACAGTCGGGCAGTCGCGGAAATTTTTCTTTCGTCACGATAAATTTGCCGAAACTCGCACTCGAGGCAAAAGGCGACGTTGAAAAATTTTTTGAGCTCTTCGACAAATATATTCAAATTTCGCACGATTATTTACTTTTCCGCTTGAAGACGATTGAAGAAAAGCACGTGTACAATTATCCTTTTTTGATGGGGCAGGGCGTTTGGCTCGGCTCGGAAAAATTGAAGTTGACCGATTCGATTAAAGACGTTTTGAAACACGCCAGCTATTCAATCGGTTTTTGCGGGCTTGCTGAATGTTTAGTTGCGTTAATCGGTAAACATCACGGTCAGAGCGAAGAGGCTCAAAAACTCGGCTTAAAAATTGTCGGTCATCTGCGCGAAAAAACTGATGAATATACAAAACTCGAAAAGCGCAACTGGACGACTTTCGGAACTCCCGCAGAATCCACTGCAGGACAATTTCAACGCGCCAATCGAAAAAAATACGGTGTTATTAAGGGCGTCACCACTAGAGATTACATGACGAACTCCAGCCACGTGCCCGTTTACTTCCCGATAAACGCTCACGATAAAATTCAGATTGAGGCACCTTATCACGCACTTTGCAACGCGGGACACATTGCATATATCGAAATGGACGGCGATCCGACAAAAAATATTTCAGCGTTTGAGGCAGTTGTCCGTGCGATGCACGATGCGAATATGGGTTATTTTTCAATAAATCACCCCGTCGATCGCGATCCGGTCTGCGGGTACACGGGAATTATCACAAACGAATGTCCGCATTGCCACAGAAAAGAAATTATCAGCGGAACTTTTCACATTGAAAGATTAAAATAAATTTATATCGTTTTGAAAAAGTCGCGGGAGGTTGAATCTTCCGCGATTTTTATTTTGTAATCGAGTTTTTCAAATTCATTTCGTAAAATTTCGGCGAGTGCGTGAACAATCGGAAATTCTGTATAAAAATGTCCCGCGTCGATAACGTGAATTTTATTTTCGACAGCATTTTGCGCTTCGTGATATTTTACGTCGCCGGTGACAAAACAATTCGCGCCGAAAAATTTTGCTTTTGAAATAATATCACTGCCCGCACCCCCGCAAAGACCGACTTTATCAATTAAAAAATCTCCAGCGTCAATCAATCGAACATTTTCGGCGTTCAAAACTTTTTTTACATGTTCGGCGAAATTTTTTGCAGTCATTTTTTCGGGAAGTCTGCCGATTCTGCCGAGCGAAATTTCTTCTTCGCCAAACATTTTAACGTCAACCAGTCCGATTTTTTCCGCAAGAACGTCATTAACTCCGCCGATTGCGCTGTCCAAATTTGTATGCGCAGAAAAAACTGAAATATCATTTTTTATCAGCATTTCAATTTTTCTTCCGAGCGGCAAGTCAGTCCGCAAATTTTTTACCGCGTGAAAAATAATCGGATGATGAGAGACAATTAAATTTGCGCCAAAATCAATCGCATTTTTTATAACTTCTTCAGTCACGTCGAGCGAGATAAAAATTTTTTCAACTTCCGCGAAAGGATTTCCGACCAATAAACCGGGATTGTCCCATTCTTCCGACAATTTTTTCGGCGCGATCCTGTTCATAACGTCCGCAATATTTTGAACTGTAATTTTTTTCATAAATTCTTCACTTCCGTAAAAAAAATATTTAACGTCAAAAAATTTTATCACAGAAATTTTTTTCCGCAAAAAAATCCCGCCACAATTTTTTTGTAGCAGGAAATTTTTTTATCCGGCGATTTTTAATTTTTTTTCGCGAAGTCGAGCGGGTTTAAATTTTTTCAATTCTTCTTTTGAAGTCGGCGGAATGTCGCTGAAATCAATTTCTTCGTCGGGAAGTTGGCGAATATTTTTTATTCTGTTGAATTGTTCCTCGCTGACCTCAACGCCGTTAATAATAAAACTGCTCATAATATTCATCCACCTCGTCTCTCGTCGCAGTTCGAGCAGAAATAATTCTGTTTCTGTCACCGCGTTCAGTGTAAATTACCGTCAAAATTTTTCCAACGCTTCCGATAACTTTGATTCTGTTTTCAAAATCGCTGTGAAGTTCATCAAAATTATCAATCCTGTTTTCGTCGAAAAAAACTAACGTCGCATCCTCAAATTTTATTTTGTGCTTTTTAAAATTTATTTCGGCTTTTTCACTGTCCCAAACAAATTTTAAATCCCCGAGCTCATAATAAACATTCAATTCAATCACCGACGCAATTTTATCACAGAAATTTTTTCCTGCAAATAAAAAATCCCTTGACTGAAAATTTTCAATCAGGGAATTTTTTTTTCAAAATTTAATTTTCGGAATGTTGTTCTTTCACGCCTGTACAGCCGCTACAACAGTGACAATTTTTTCCGCCGTTGCAACAAGCCGGTTCAGCCTTGAAAAAACTTCTGTAAATCGTCCTCAGCCCGTAACCGAATGCAAACGCAATCGCCGCGCCGAGAATAACAGTCGCAACCATTTAAATTACCTCTATTCAAACCCCAAAAGTTTTCCGCCTTGATAGACGATTAACGACGCAAACCACGCAACCGCGCAGGTGTAGACGAACGCAAAGCCCATCCACTTCCAAGACTGCGTTTCTTTTTTGATTGTGCCGAGTGCCGTCACGCAGGGCGAATAAAGTTGTGTAAAAATCATGAACGCGAGAGCCGATAACGGCGTGAATGCGCTTCCCATCGCCGTTTCCATCAAAGTTCCCGAAGTCTCTTCAGCGTCCTCCGCCTCTGTGGAAATGTCATCCGCTCCGTAAAGTATTCCGAGAGTTGAGACGACCGCCTCTTTCGCCAAAACTCCCGTGATAACTGCCGCGCCCGCTTCCCAAGTGTCAAATCCTTGCGGCGCGAAAAGCACCGAAGTTGCCGAGCCGATTGACTGCAGATAACTGTCGCTTTCATCTTCCGCCATTCCGTTCGAGTTGAAACTGCTCAAGAACCAAATTAAAACGCTCATTGCAAAAATAATTGTGCCGGCTTTTATCAAATAGCCCTTGCCTTTATCCCAAGTTTCAAGCAAAACGGTTTTTATATCGGGCAGTCTGTACGGCGGCAATTCGAGCAAAAATGTTGAGTCTTCGCCTTTAAAAGTCGTCACGTTCAAAATTTTTGCCATTATAATCGCCGTCGCAATTCCCACAAAGTACATCGCGAAAACTATATTTGCCGCATGGTCGGGGAAAAACATCACCGCGAAAAGTGCAAGTATCGGAACTTTTGCGTTGCAGGTTAAAAACGGCGTGACTAAAATTGAAATCATTCTGTCTTTGTGCGTATCGAGTGCCCGCGCTCCCATAATCGCCGGAACTCCGCAACCGAAGCCCATAATAAGCGGCATAATTCCTTTGCCCGAAAGTCCCGCGCGTCTCATTATCGGATCCATTACGAAGGCAACGCGCGCCATATATCCCGTGCCGTCCAAAAAACTAAGGCATAAAAACAACGTGAAAATCAGCGGGACGAAACTTAAAACACTGCCCACGCCTACAATAATTCCGTCAGATACCAATGACTGCATCCAGTCCGCAACTCCCGCCGAAGCCATTGCCTCCGTTGCCGCCGGTGCTAAAGTTTCCTCAAAAAATTCTCCGAGAAGGTCTGCAAGCGGTTGACCTATCCAGTTGAACGCGATCTGAAATAAAAGATAAAACATCGCGAACATTATCACGAGCGAAGAAATTCCGTTCGCCAAATATTTGTCGAGTTTGTCGGAAAGCGTGGGATCTGCCGCCTGAACTGTCACCGCCTCCGCCATAACTTTGTCGATAAAATCGTAACGCGCAGAAATAATTTCTTCTTCAATTTTCTCCGCAGAATTATTTTCAGTGCGGATTTTATTTATTTTCGCGATATGTTCTTGAATTTCGGGACTCGGCGAATAATTTGACATTCGCGTATTCGTGAAAACGTCCAGCAAAACTTTTACGCTGTCATGACTTCTGCCGACGGTGTTTGTCACGGGCATACCGAAAATTTTTTCAAGTTTCGTTTCGTCAATTTTTATTCCGTGACGTTTCGCCTCGTCCATCATATTTAAATTTATGATGAGCGGTACTCCCTGCTCCATAAGCTGAACGGTCAAAAAAAGATTGCGCGCCATATTCGACGCGTCAACGACATTGACAACTATATCGGGCTTATTTTCTTTGAAATAATCGCTGACAACCTGCTCTTCTTGCGAGCGGGCGTTCATGGAATAAGTCCCGGGCAAGTCGATTACATAAATTTTTCTGTCCTTGTATTCAACCAAGCCCGTTTTTTTATCGACGGTCACGCCCGGCCAGTTACCGATTTTTTGCCGCGCACCCGTCAACTCGTTAAAAATTGTAGATTTTCCTGTGTTGGGGTTACCTGTTAAAGCAACTGATAAATCCGACATAATCTCAACTCCTTTTGTTTTAGATCAACAGATCGACAGATCGATAGATCAGTAGTTTTTTACTAACGATCTGTTTCAGCCGACTTTTGAAACTTCGATTTTTTCCGCGTCATCTTTTCTCAACGCCAAGTTATACGCGCGAAGTCTCACGGCAATCGGATCGCCCAAAGGTGCCGAGCGCAAAATTTCAACGCGCGTACCGGGAATAAGTCCCATCGTCAAAAGTCTCTGTTTCAAACTTGATTCGCCAACCGAGTCTATGCGAACAATTTCGCCGAGTTCCGCACTTTTCAAAGTCATGATTTTTTGCCTCCATCAAAAAGATAATTTCTACTATTTGAGAGAAGTTTACAATTTTAAAATATTTTTGTCAATAAAAATTATTTTCAATTAAAAAATTTTCTTCATTAACCTGAAAATTTTACGGCAGGAAAAAAAATTTATGTGCTGAAATATTTTTTGCTAAAAAATTTTTGAAGGAGAAATTTTTATGAAGTTGATTATAACTGTTGTGGGAAAAGATCGCGTGGGAATTATCGCGGCGGTGACGAAAATTCTTGCGGAAAATAACGTGAACATTTTGAGCATCAACCAAAATATTTTGAACGGTTTTTTTAATATGATTCTTTTCGCCGAATCTGACGAAAGCAAAATTCAGCTCGTCGAACTGCAGAAGGCGTTAAAAACTCAAGGCGAGGAAATCGGCGTGGAAATCAAAACTCAACATCAAGATATTTTCGACGCGATGCATAAAATTTAGTGGACAGTGGTTAGTGGTTAGTGGACAGGGTTTGAAAACCGAATTATCGAGGTGAAAAAAATTTGCGGAAAAAAGTACTTGAAATGTTGAGGGGGGCTGACGGCGATTTTATTTCCGGCGAAGAGATTGGGGCGAAGTTGGATATATCGCGGACGGCTGTTTGGAAACACGTTAAAAAACTCAAGGAAAAGGGCTACGAAATTATCAGTCGGGAAAATCGCGGGTACAGTTTGCAACAGTTGCCCGATTTGCTTTTGCCGGAAAATATTTTGCCCGAGTTGAATACGAAAATTATTGCCGCCGATAATTTGCGAATGATTTATTTTGACTGCACGGAATCGACTAACAAGGTTGCAAAAAAAATTGCCGTCGAAGGCGCAGCTGAAGGTACTGTAATTGTTGCGGAAGAACAAACTGGCGGCAAGGGCAGACTTGAGCGAGATTTTTTTTCACCGAAACGGCGCGGAATTTTATTTTCGCTCTTGCTTCGACCGAATTGCTTGCCTAAAGATGCGCCGAAATTTACCTTGCTTGCGGCGGTTGCTCTGGTCAAAGCGATGGAAAAATTTAATTTTCGCGCGGGTATCAAGTGGCCCAATGACATAATTTTCGACGGGCGCAAAGTCGTCGGGATTTTGACGGAAATGAGCGCGGAAATCGGGCGGGTGAATTATATTGTCGTCGGAATCGGAATCAACGCGAATATTCGTCGCAACGAATTTCCCGCAGATATTCAAAATATCGCCGCGTCACTTTACGAAATGAACGGCAACAAAAAAATTTCGCGAATAAAATTTTTCCGCGCGGTTTTGGAAGAATTTGACAAACTTTATTGTGAAGTAATCTCCGACGGTTTTAAGAAAATTTTTGAGCTGTGGAGAAAATATAACGTAACTTTAAATCGCGAAGTGAAAGTCATTTCCGCCGAGTCGGGAGAAATTTTTTTCGGCAAGGCGATTGACATTGACGAAGAAGGCGCGTTGATTGTCGAAGTTGACGGCGAGAGAAAAAAAGTTTATGCAGGCGATGTTTCGATAAGAACTGCGAATTAAAAAAAGACCTCCGAAAAATTTTTTTCAGAGGTCTGATTTTTTTTTGAGAAAATTTTGTTTCGTCGCGAAAGTAATCAAATTTTAATTTCAGTTTGCGGAAAAAATTGTGCCGATTTCTTCGCCGTTAAGAGCGCGGCGCAAATTTCCAATCTCCTTACCGCTGATAATTAAAGTTGAAATTTTATTTCGAGTGGTGAGGCGAGCCGCCTGAATTTTTGTAAACATTCCGCCTGTTCCGAGTTTCGTCCCCGCACCGCCCGCAATTTTTTCAATTTCAGAATTTATTTTGTCAACTTCAGAAATAAGTTTTGCGTCGCCGTCAACTTTCGGATTTTTGTCATAAAGCCCGTCAATATCGGTTAAAATTATCAAAATATCCGCGTTCATCAAAACCGCAACAATCGCGGAAAGATTATCATTGTCGCCGATTTTAATTTCATCGACGGCAACCGCGTCATTTTCGTTGATAATCGGAATTGCGCCCATTTTTAAAATCGCCGTCAAAGAGTTTTTTGAGTTTTCGCGGGAATGTTCGTCAATCGCGTTTTCTTTCGTCAAAAGAATTTGCCCGATAGTTTGCCCGTACTCCGCGAAAAATTTTTCGTAAATGTGCATCAAAACGCCTTGACCGATTGCGGCAAGTGCTTGATTTTCGGGAATGGTATCGGGCTTTGATTTTAAATTCATTTTGCCGATTCCCGCCGCAATCGCCCCCGAAGTCACGAAAATAATTTCTTTCCCCGCGTTGTGCAAATCCGCAATTTCTCGAATCAAATGTTCAATGCGATATAAATTCAAATTTCCGCTTTCGCCGTGAGCAAGAGTACTCGTTCCGACTTTTATAACAATTCGCCGCGCATATTTTAATTTCTCTCTGGACAAACTCATAAAATTTTTTCCTCAAGCTGAAGTTTGACCGCTTTGACAACATTTTTCATCAACATTGCAACGGTTAAAAGTCCCACGCCGCCGGGCACGGGAGTTATCGCGCCTGCAACTTCGACTGCATTTTCAAAATCGACGTCGCCGACCAATTTTTTCGGCGCGATTCGATTTATTCCCACGTCGATAACGACTGCGCCGGGCTTTATCATATCCGCCGTAACAAATTTTGCCTTACCCATTGCCGCAACCAAAATATCTGCTTCGCGAGTGACTTCGGGCAAATTTTTCGTGTGAGAATGGCAGACCGTGACAGTTGCATGACGCGCCATCAATAAATGTAACATCGGCTTGCCGACAATGTTACTGCGCCCGATAATTACCGCGCGTTTGCCGTCAATTTCAATTCCCGCGAGGTCAAGCATTTCGATACAGCCTGCGGGGGTGCAGGGAACGAGCGCGGGACTGCCCGTAACGAGTTTTCCGACGTTCACGGGGTGAAAGCCGTCAACATCTTTAAGCGGGTCGATTCTGTTCAAAATTTCTTCGGAATGATTTTTTATCGCGTCAGGCAGAGGGAGTTGAACCAAAATCCCGTGAATATTTTTATCTGCGTTGAGTTCGTCAATTTTCGCGAGGAGTTCATTTTTTGCAGAATTTTCGCTCATTGTGACGACTTCGGATTTTATGCCGAGTTCTTCGCAGGTTTTATGTTTATTGCGGACGTAAACTTGTGACGCGGGATTTTCGCCGACGATTATTACGGCAAGTCCGGGCGTTATGTTAAATTTATTTTTGAGTTCTTCGACTTCATTTTTTGCCGATTCTTTTATCTGCGCGGCAAATTCTTTTCCGTACAAAATTTTTGCGCTCATTTGATAACCTCCAAAAGTTTTTTGCAAGCAAGCGAAATATCTTTGTAAGTCGCGGCGTAATCGTCAGTATAATACGGGTCGTCAACGTCGCGATTTTCCCCTGCGAAACTCATCATCAGAAAAATTTTTTTATCGGGATCGCCGCCGCAAATTTTTTTCAAGTCCGCAACATTTCCCCTGTCCATGCCGATTATATAGTCAAAATTTTTATAATCCGCGTGAGTGAATTGTTTTGCGCCGCGTTGAGTGAAGGGAATATGATTTTTGAAAAGTTCGTTCGCCGTGCCGTAATGCATTTGAGTTCCGACGGACGCATGACAGCCCGAAGACTCGACAGAAATTTTTTCACTCAAGCCCGCCTGTTCGACCAGATTTTTCATGACAAATTCAGCCATCGGCGAGCGACAAATATTTCCGAAACATACAAAATTTATTTTCAACTTACATTCTCCTATCGTCAGCAGTCGAAAAAAATTCTAACCCCTAACTCCTAGCCCCTATTTCCTAACCCCTAAATCTTTAGATTTTTCGGTGGCAGAAATTACGGCCTCGATTAAAGAACTTCTGACCCCGCCGCGCTCCAAAATTCTTACGCCTTCAATCGTCGTTCCCGCAGGTGAAGTAACTCTGTCACGAAGTGCCGCAGGATGTTCGCCCGTTTCCAAAACCATTTTCGCCGCACCGAGTAAAGTTTGCGCCGCGAGTTCGATTGAAATATTTCTTGGAAGTCCCGCCGCAACTCCGCCGTCAGAAAGTGCGTCAATCATCAAAAACGCATAAGCCGGACCCGATCCGCTCAAGCCTGTCACCGCGTCCATAAGTTTTTCGTCAACTTCGACCGCGCGACCGATTGACGACCAAAATTTTTCCGCAAGATTTTTATCAGCCTCAAGACAATTTTTATTCGGCGCGTAACAAGTCATGCCCTCACCGACTGCAATCGGAACATTCGGCATAACTCGAACAATCGCATTGCCGGGAAAAAATTTCTCCAAAATTTCCCTCTTCAATCCCGCAATCACGGAAAAAATTAAAGTGTCCAACTCGATTTTGCCTTTTAAGTTCGACAAAGTTTTTTCCGCATCTTTCGGCTTGACGGCGATAATTAAAATTTTTACCTTGCCGAGAAAATCCGCCGCGTCAGTCGTTGCATTAACGCGGTAAAGTTTTTTGAGTTCGGCGCAACGAGTCTCACGAAGTTCAGCAACAAAAATATTGTTCGACATAACCAAAGTCCCGCGAATACCTTTGATAACCGATTCCGCCAACGCTCCGCCGCCGATAAAGCCGACTTTTAAATTTTCCGCATCAAAAATTTTTTCTTCCATCAGTGATACACACGCTCCAAATTTATCATTGCCTGTTGCAAAAATTTTTTCTTGTCAGAGTTTTTTTTTGTTTCGTCAACAAATTCGATGCTGTCAAGTAAATCTGTGACCTGTCCGCGAATTGCCGACAAATAAATTCCGTAAAGTTTTTTTTGCTCCGCCGTTTCTTCCGGCGAAAGTCCTTCATTGCGTTTTTTTCGCGCAAGAAAATTTATTCTGTCCAAAAGTTCTTTCGTTATCAAAAAAATTACCTCCTGCTTTAAAAGTACACAATATATTATTACACCTGCAAAAAAAAGTCGATAGCGAAATACAAATAAAAAAAATTTTTTGTTATAATGGCGAAAAAATTTTATGAAAGGCGGAAAGCAAATGAAAAAGATTTTTCCGTACAAAAAAATTTTGCCGACGATTTACGCTTATACCACGCCCGACATTCCAAAACACGACGGCTGGACAAAAATCGGTTACACGACTCAACCCGTCGAAAAAAGAATTTCCGAACAAACTCACACGGCGGACATTGATTTTAAATTGGAATGGACGGAAATCGCGCAATTTTCCGCCGAGCCGAAAGATTTTTTCCTCGATCATGACTTTCACAGATTTTTGCAGAGAAATAATATCGAACGAAAAGTCAAAAAAGAATGGTTCAAAATTTATCCTCTTGAGGCGTTGAAATATCTCTACAAATTTCGCAAGAGAGATTTTTCAAGTTTGCAGGGCGGTGACGGCGAAAATTATGAACTTCGCGAGGAACAATCTCAAGCCGTTGAAAAAACTTTTGCGCATTACAAAAATAAAATTTCCGAAAAATTTTTGTGGAATGCAAAGCCACGTTTCGGAAAAACTTTGACGACTTACGACTTTATCAGAAAAATCGGCGCGGAAAAAGTTTTAATCGTCACCAATCGCCCGAGCATTGCAAATTCCTGGTTCGACGATTTTCAAAAATTTATCGCTTGGCAAACAGATTATAAATTTGTCAGCGAAACCGACGCGCTGAAAGATAAACCGATTATCAGCCGCGATGAATTTATAAATTTATCTCTCGAAAACGAAAATTTGAAAATGATCGCCTTTTACAGTCTGCAGGAATTGAAGGGCGCGAAATGTTTCGGCGGCGATATTGAAAAGCACGATTGGATTAAAAATCTGGATTGGGATTTGATTGTTATCGACGAGGCTCACGAGGGCGTTGACACCGACAAAGCCGAAAAACTTTTTGACAACATAAAGACAAATTTCACTTTGCATTTATCGGGGACGCCTTTCAAAGCTCTTGCCGACAATAAATTTTCCGCCGAAGAAATTTTCAACTGGTCTTATGCTGATGAACAATCGGCGAAAATGAATTGGGCTGAAGAAACTTCCAATCCTTACGAAAATTTGCCGCGAATGAATTTATTTTCTTATCAGCTGTCGAAAATGATTGCCGATAAAATTGACCGTCAAAAAAATTTTTCCGAGGACGAGGACAGCGAATTTGCCTTTGACTTGAACGAATTTTTCAAAACGCAGAACGGCAAATTTATTCACGAAGCCGAAGTAAAAAAATTTCTCGACGCACTCACAACGCAAGAAAAATTTCCCTTCTCGACTCCCGAACTTCGCGCGGAACTTGCGCACACTTTTTGGCTGATGTACCGCGTGAACGATGCGAAGGCGATGGCAAAACTTTTGAGCAAGCATAAAATTTTTTCGGAATATAAAATTGTCGTTGCGGCAGGTGACGGGCTTGTCGAATGGGCGGACAACGAACAGAATCAAAAAAGTTTCAATAAAGTCAAAGACGCGATTAAAAAAAATTCAAAGACAATAACTTTGAGCGTGGGTCAACTTACAACCGGCGTGACGATTCCCGAATGGACGGGCGTTTTGATTTTAAGCAGTATGCACAGCGCGACTCAATATTTTCAAGCCGCCTTCCGTGCGCAAAATCCCTTCGCCGATTCAAAAAAATTTCTGCGCAAAGAAAATTCGTACGTCTTCGACTTTTCGCCCGAAAGAACGCTGATTATGTTCGACGAGTTTGCGAATAATTTAAATTCGACTTCAAACAATCGCGCTGAAAATATTCGGCTGCTTTTAAATTTTTTCCCCGTGCTTGCAGAAGATGACGAAGGCAAGATGGTTGAACTTGATGCGCAAAAAGTTTTGAGCCTGCCGAATAAAATTAAAGTGCGGGAAGTTATTGAGCGCGGTTTTATTTCAAATTTTCTCTTCGACAACATCGGAAATATTTTTTCCGCAAGTGAACCTGTTCGGGAAATTCTCAAAAAAATTCCGCCGGAAGAAACTCAAGCCGATAAAAAAAATAAATTTAAAATTGATTCGGCGGACGAAATTTTGGTCAACGAAAAAGGCGAAATCGAAATCCCGCAAGAAATTGTCATCAGCAAGACAGACGAACTTTTCGGCAAAAAAATTCTTGAAAAAATTGATAAAAATATTATCGAACAGTCCGACGAAAAGCCGCTGTCAAAAATTATTGCCGACACTCTCAACGAAAAAATTGTCGAAGTTGCCAAAACCGAATATAAATTGCCCGAAAAACAAATTGAAAAAATTACGCGGGAGGTTGAAAAGTCCGCAGAAAAAACTTTCGACCACCTCGACGAAAATACAAGCGTCGAAGAACTTCAAACCGCCGTCGAAAATTTTGTCACCGATGCGCCAAAAAATTTCGTTGAAACTCAAGAAATTCACGTCGAAGAAGTCAAAAAAAAATCCGCCGAAGACGACACGCGGGCTCATCTTCGCGGATTTGCGCGGACGATTCCGAGTTTCATTATGGCTTATATCGACAAAATTCAGGCGGACGGCGGGACTTTGACGCTTGAAAATTTTGAGCAGTATCCCGACGAAGAAACTTTTCTTGAAGTCACGAGCATTACCAAAAATGACTTTAGAATTTTGCGCGACAACAAATTTTTCAACGAAATTATTTTCAACGACGCGATTGCCGAATTTGTCAAGCTGAAAGAAAAACTCGGCGATTATTTCAGCATCGGTCACGACGACGATATTTTCAATTACATTCCCCCGCAAAAGACCAATCAAATTTTCACTCCGCGCGAAATCGTTCAGAAAATGGCCGACCTCCTCGAAAAAAATAATCCCGGCATTTTCGACGACTCCACGCAAAAATTTTTCGATCCTTATATGAAATCCGGGCTGTTCATTGCGGAAGTTATCAAGCGTCTTTATCGCAGCAAAAAAATTTCCGCCGAAATCCCCGACAATCACTCTCGACTGAAACATATTTTGGAAAATCAAATTTTTGCCTGCGCACCGACTGAAATTATTTTCAACATTGCGACGGCTTATATTTTCGGCGCGAAAAATGAAATGACCGACATTTCCCGAAAAAATTTCCTCCTTGCCGACACTTCAAAAATTATCGAAGACGGCGATTTTAAAAATTTTTTTTTTGGGGTGAAAATTTTGGATACTGAAAATCTTATTAAATCTCGCGAACGCGTGCAGAAATTCGGCGAAGTTTTTACGCCGCAACGAATTGTCGAAAAAATGCTGAACGAGTTGCCGCAAGAATTTTTCTCCGACCTCAATCAAAAATTTCTTGAACCCGCCGCAGGTGAAGGCGCATTTCTCACGGAAATTTTTCGCAGAAAGTTGAATTTTGCCGACTCTCCCGAAAAAATCTTGCAGGCTCTCAAAAGTCTTTTCGCAATCGAACTTCAGCAGGACAATTTGCTTTCTCTCCGCAAAAATCTTGAAAAAATTTTCCTTGAACATTGCCCCGACCCGACTGAAAAAATTTTATCCGAATTGAAAAAAATTCTTCACGAAAATTTTGTCGAAGGCGACGCGCTGACTTTCTTGGAAAAAAATTTTGATATGTTCGCCGAAAATAAATTTGCGACTTTCGACACGATAAATTTTTCCGACGCGGTGATTATTTCCAACCCGCCTTATCAAGAAGAAAAGAAAAATTCAAAAACTCAACAGGCTCGACCGCTCTATCATTATTTTGTCGAAGAGTCGAAAAAATTAAATCCCGCCTTCATCGTCATGATAATTCCTTCGCGCTGGTTTGCGGGCGGAATGGGCTTGGATAATTTCAGAAAATCGATGATGACCGACAAAAAAATTCAAACAATCGTCGATTACACGAACGCCAAAGACTGCTTTCCCGACAACGACATAAGCGGCGGCGTCTGTTATTTTGTTTGGAGCAAAAATTATTGCGGCGACTGCAATTTTATTAACGTTCACAACGGCTTTGCAAATGAAATGACTCGTCCGCTCGATGAATTTTCTGTTCTTGTCAGATACAATCAAGCCATTCCGATTATCAGAAAAGTTGTCGGCAGGGAAAAAAATTTTTTGTCTGAAATTATGAGT
>CAJOCT010000003.1 GCA_905236725.1 uncultured Selenomonadaceae bacterium
GTAACGTTATCGTTGGTGAATAAAGATGATTGAAACTTTTGAGGAATATATTTCCGAGCGTTATAAAAACTTGGAAAAAGATTTTTTGGAAAAAACTTCGGCGCATTTGAGCAAAAATTTTTCGGAAATGCGAAAATTTTGTATCGGCGAGTGGCGAAAGGCGATTTCGGAGGCGGCGGCCTGTCAGGGCGAAAAACTATGTTCTTATATGAGCATTTCTCTTTTGAACACTTCGATTTTGAAAAATTTTCCGCAGTTTCAAATTGATTTTTATGATGAAGAGTGGGTTTACGGCGAATCTTTTTCACGCAACAGAATGAGCGCGGATTTTTTATTCAAGCACTGGCAAGATTTTATTTTTGACGCGCAGGACGAAAGTTTTTATTTTCGCGGCAATTTCGGCAAAGTTGAAATTCAATCGCTTTTTTTTGGCACGGCGGACAAGTTGGCTTTTATGCTTGCCTGTTTCGCAAAATATTTTGCCTTTCAACTGGAAATTTATGACGAATTTGACGAACTCAAAAAAGCTGAAAATTTTTACATAACCTGCGGAACTTATCTTGATTGGCAGAACAGAGTTTTTGCAAAGTTGCCGGAAATTGATTTACTCAACCCCGCGGACAATGAGCAGACGAATTTTCGCGAGATAAGAAATAAAATTTTTCGCGGAAAAAGTTTTCATGATATTGATATGCGGAGTTGCTTTTTTACGGACTGTTTATTTCAAAATTTCGCTTTTGAAAATGTCAGCTTGATTGACGCGAGGTTTTTGCGTTGCAGATTTGTTTCGACGAATTTCATAAATTCCAAGAGCGCGGGCTGTAATTTTTTTGAGTGTTCGTTCAAAGATTGCACCTTTCAAAATTGCACTTCCAACCCCGCGGACGTTGTCGAAGATAACAACGAATATTTTGCGCCGATGACGATTTATCATTGCTATCTTTTGAACTGCAGGGACGTTGACTGCGATTTTGAGCAAATTAAATTGCTGGATATTTTCGAGAAAAAATAATTGGGGGGGAAGATTATGGATTATTCGGTTTATATTTTGGCAGGCGACGACACAAAGAACGACGATATCATAAACGGCTTGTGCAACGATGTGAATTTAAAAACTATGGCAGGCGATGCCCTTTTTTCCGCGATTGAAAATCTTACGGGCGTTTCTTTTCACGACAGGTACGCAATGATGTTGACGTGTAAAGAAAGTGTTGCGCTTACCGGCGGTGTGGTCACGGATTTGACCTATAATACTCAAATTATATTCGGCCAACAGTTCGAATTTAGTGGTGATAACGATAAGTACCTGACAGACGTACGCCAAAAATTTTTGAAACATATTTTGACGGTGAAGGGAATTTTGGATCCGAGCAGTGCGTTTTTAGGAATACCGCAACTAAAAGACCTGTACCAGAGAAAAGATCCCTCGAAACTTTGGATGTGGGCAAATGCTCCCGTTCCCAACGACGCAGTATTAGACCCTGAAGTTGAGAACGGTGTTGATAAGTATGAAGAAATGCTTCAGATGTACTATCGCCATGTGGTTGCTCAAGTTTATTCCGATTCGCAATCTGTTTTCAGGGAACTTGTTTTGAAAGATGCTACCGTCGCCAGTTATGACGAATATTATGACGAAAACGGCGAAGGACATTTTACGCTGGTCATAAATAAATCTATTGCCCGTCCGGAAGGAGGTAACGAGACCGGAATTACCATGACAGGCCCGACATTTGAAAGAACCTTCTCGTCAACGATGAGCGATATTTCCAAAGCCGCCAAAACTGCCAAGAAAGACCTTGACACGGGGCTTGCGGTTGCCGAAAAACTTGCCGAGCAGTCAGATGATGAAGAACTCAAAGAGAGAATCAAGAGAACCAAAGATTTCTCCAAAGGCAGCGGTAAAGTTGTTGACAGCCTCGATACTATCGTCAGTGGCGGCGGCTTGAATTTCGACGCGGAAACTCTCGTCGATCAGGTCACGGATCAAAAAGAAAACTTCGAAAAGAATTTCATGGACAAAGATGTATTTGAAAAATCCAAAACCACAACCGAATATTACACGGAAGGAAACAATAAGATCGAAAAGACGACTACCGTCAATGAAGACGGCTCAAGAACTGTCGTGACAACTACCAAAGATAAGGAAGGCAACGTTATCTCGGTCAAAACCGAAAAATTTGCGGTGTAACGTCGAAGACAAATTTTTTTTAGGAGTGAAATAAATGAAATATGCGGTTTATATTTTGGCAGGCAATGATAGACAGAAAGTGAAAGACTTGGTAAAGGATAAAAGCACAGGGGCAATGATTGCAGGCGCGGCGGCGGGAGCTGTGGCAGACCTTGTGGGTGTCGATTTTTATGATCCCATCGCAAAATCGCTGGGAAATGAAAAAAGTGTTGCCATCAGCGGCAAGACGATTACCGGCATGGAATACAATACGAGCGTCGCATACGGTACGCGTTATGAGTTCACTAACGAAAGAAAGACGATGACGGACGTTTACACAACGATGATACTGCATACTTTGACAGTGAAGGGCGTTTTGGAGCCAACCCACGCGATGTTCCAAATAGCTGCCTTGAAAGAACTCCTAAAGAAAAAAGACCTTTCGCGAGTTTGGAATTGGGCGAATACTCCTTTTCCTGCCAATCCTGACAACGTTGACGACGACTATTACCGAGATGTGGTCGCCATATCCTATGCGACGGAGCAGGAGAGATACAGGTCACTTTATATGAATAGAGCGAACGTCGGCAATTATGAAGAGCATTTTGACAAAGACGGCATAGGGCATTTTAAACTTGTGATAAACAGGGTTATTGATTACACGCTGGCACCTGCCAATATCAGTCAGAAGCCGGTAGTAGAATTGGTGGGGCAGACCTTTAAATTCAACGCTACTCAATTTGTAAAGGCCACGGGAACACTCCTTTCTGCAGGCAAGAAGGGGCTCGACAAAACCGTTGAGGTTGCAGAAAAATTCGGATATGAGCCGAACGATGCAAAGAAAGTTTCAAACGCTTTTCAAAAAATGGTTTTTGATCCCGGCAATGCTGCCTTCAACAGCGACGGCAACGGCAAAATTGATTTTACGCCGACGAATATCGCCGATCAAATTGAAAAGGGCGTTGAAACGCACAGATTTTTAAATAATGAGGCAGAAAAGAAGAGCTCAACCGAAACCAAAGTTGAGACGAAAAAAGAAGGCAACAACACAATCATTACGAAGACGATACCCAATGCCGACGGCTCGAAGACTGTCGAGATAACGACGAAGGACGCGAAAGGCAACGTTATCAAGGTCGAGACGAAAAAGATTAAGGCGTGATTGAGATGATTCAGGGCGAATGGTTTTGGATAAAAAAAAATCCCGACGCGGTGCCGATAAACGGCGCAAAAAATTTTAACAGAAAAAATTATCCCTACTTCATCGACGAGGAAACTTTTTCAAAAATTGATGACAGCGTGGCTTATTACAGGCGTGGCAGTTATTTTGTGCCGTGCGATATAATTTTTGAGCCGACTTTTCTCATCAGCGAAAAACTTTATCGGCTTTTTTCTTTGCTGGAACCGAATATGGATTTCAACAAAAAATTGCCGATGCCGCTTTATTGGTTGCCGTATTTAAAAACTTCAAACGCAATTCATGAAAAATCCGAAATTATTCAGGGCAAGCCGAAAAAGTTGGTAATAAAATCCGAATTCCTCGAAGAAAAAAGAATTTTGCACTGCACACTCCCCGCGTCGGACATTTGGATAATTTCTCTTGAGGCGGCGGAATGTTTGCTTCGCCGTCAACCGATTGGAATAATTTTGGAGCAAGTGGAAATCAGTGCTTGAAATACGTCGTAAACTAAAAATGATTTTTTCCGGCAGAAAACTTTTTCAGATGTTACTTTTCTTTGAGCCGCCAAAGTAGTGGATAGTGGTTAGTGGACAGGTTGCAGGGATTTTTCCTGACCACTGACCACTGTTCACTGTCTGCTACTTTCGTCACGCTCACTAGGCGGGCAAGGGCGCGCTTCCTGCATTCTTTTTTCAACAAATTTTTTACATTTTATCGACACGTTCAGACGGATAGAAAATAAATTACTGTCCGCCAAAAATCGATTGAGAGGAGATTTTCTATGGGAATCTTTGACAGCGACTTTGATATTGAAGATTATATCCGAAAAAAAATTCCCGAGCTTGACGAGTTGAACAATCGCGAACTTTTTAAAAGTATCGTCGGAAATTTGACGCTGGAACTTTACAAGCACGTCAAGGAAGAATATGAGGCACTCGAAGAGCGGGTTTTCAGCGAAGCACCGAAGGCAGAAAATTTGCCGAACTTGATAACTTGCGTCGTTTCTCAAGACGAATACGATGTCACTGATGATTTTATGCGCCCGATGTTCGACGACGACTTGGCTCAAGTGAAAATTGACGCGCAGGAGATGATTCAAGCCGTCAACACCGGTCACGAATTTTTTTTGTACACCTGCATGATTCAAGCGGATTATTTTGAACTGAAAAAAATGCTGGAGACCAAAAGAACTTTCGTCGGCACGATTGAAAACGAGTACGGCGAAACTCCCGCAGAATTTATCTTAAAGCCGAATGAACGCTATCGCAAAAAAGCTGAAGAACTTTACAATATCGCGAAATTAAATTTCATTCCGTGGCGAAGCATAAACATTCCCTACCTTTACAAACTTTTCGATGTTTACGTCGTGAAAATTGAGGAGTGGGACGATCAGCTTGAGGTAAAAAAAGTTACGATTGAGTTTGACGAGTTCAGCGAAAAACTTTTTCCCAAGCCGTTGCCGCTTTGGAATATAAAAGAAGTTGTCATCAAGGCAAATTCTTATCCGCAACCCGCCGTTGACAGAAAATATTTTGAGCATTATCTGTACAAGGCGCAATTCACCGAAGGTCACGAATATCTGTTGAAAAATGCGGATACGGTTATCAGAAATATTCGGCGGGAGGACGGCGACGTTTATATAATCTGCGATAAAGATTTGCCGGGCGATTGGAATTTTTATGAATTTATTCCCGATCCCAACCCGAAAAATTACAAACTGCCTTTGATGAGCAACGAAAAAGACAACAGCTTTTCGCGGGATATTTTGGAATATTTCGGGCAGAGAATAAAGACGCGCACGGAACTTGTAAGATTTTTGCAATCTTTTAAATGCAGTGAATATCTTTCCTTCGCCGATGCAAAAATTACGACAAAGCCGCCGGAAATTGAAACTTATTCGACGGAAAAATTTATTGATTACGAATTTCGCACGGGTGACCGCCCGCTTGCTTTTGAAATTTCCTTCAGACCGAAGGACGAGGATTTTTATTTGAATCGCGACATCATGAGTTTTTTCACTACTGCCCTGCAACATCTTTTTCCGGAATATCTTTGCATCGGAAAGTTGGTGTAAGCGATGAATTTTATTTGGGATATTGTTTTGCAGGCGGCGAAAGATGATTTTGAATCGGAAAAATTATTTTTCAAGCCGGCGGAAAATTTCAGCCCTTACATCGAGCAATCTTTCAAAAGTATAAATCAAAGGCACGTCGAAAATATCAACGTCGAAATAAATCCGCTGTACAGATTTGCGCCGATTTTTGAATATATTTTGCATCCCGACGTAATAAATTTAATTTTTGAAAATCAGCGACAGTGCATTTTGTTTTATTTCGATTTAATCACGCACATTTTGGCGGAAATTGATTTGTGTCACGGAATGACGCGGCGCGAATTTTATATAAGAAGAATTCGGCGCGAACTTTTGGACGGAGTTTACGGAGAAGTTGCACGCGAGGGAATGGAAAATTTAAGCCGCGAACAACAAATTTCAATCGCAGACGAACTTTTAAAAGTTTTTGAAACCGGCTCAAGCGTAAAATCTTTTTGCAACATCATGAAACAAATTTTTGAGGGCTGTATAATTTATCAAGACATTCAACACCCGCAGAAAATTTACGCTTATATCGGCAAAGAGCGCGACGAACAACTTCAAAAACAATGGCAACTGATTCGCGAAACTTTTTTGCCGCTCGATATGGAGGTCAGAGAGTTTTGGGCGGAGCATTTCGGCATACTCGACATTGACGAAACCTTGAAAATAAATTCGATCGCAATTTTTTAAAAAAATTTTTTTCGGTGCAAAGCCGATTTTTTTTTGCTATAATATGAAAAAATTTTTTAGGGGGCAAAATTTTTTTGGCACAGCGAAATATTTTTGAAATGCTCGGCTTGGAATTTGATCCTCCCGACAATTTAAAAAAAATTCGTGCGGCGTACGAAACGTGGAAGAAAAAATTAACTTCAGAGCAAAACACGACTGTTGACCCGAACCGCCTGGAAATTATAAAGTCCGAACTTGCGATGGAAAATTACATCGTTCAAACTATCGAAAACGCAAGACTTCGGCAACACGAGGCGGAAAATTTAAAACAAAATCGAATCGAACAGCTCCGGCTTTATATCGACATTCAGCGCGGCGACAATTCCGGAACTTTGCAGGTCAATCAGGCGCAAATCCGTCAAATAAAAGAAAAATTAAAACTTTCAACGACGACTATTGAGGCGACTTACCGCGAGCAGGGTTTTGAAATAAAAAAGCCGCGAACCGATAAAAAAATTTCGGACACGCTGAATAATTTTTTTATTTCGGATTCGGTGATGAATGAGCTGAAAAAAAATTTTGCAGATTTTCAAAAAGTCCCTGACGCGCGAAATTATTCTTGGTCGGCCAATGTCAACGATTTATACGAGTTGGCGTATTATATCGAAGGGCAGGTCGAAAGTTCTGCGGATTATTACAAGCGGCGCGATACGGACGACTTGCGAGAAATTTTTCAAAATGAGGCAAAAAAAGTTTCTCAACCGATTCCCGCCTGGCAGTCGATAAAATCTTTGCTGAATTTGGCGCAGACGCAAATTTTCAACTCAAATGACAACCGCTGGAAATATGATCATTCGCTCATGTTGGAAAAGTTGAGCGATTTTTTTGCAAAGTTGAAAGCCGCGCCGGAAATTTTTAAGCGCGATAAATTTTTTGCGGATAATTGCATAAGTCGAATCAGAAAAACTTTCCCGAATTTTTTGACGTACGAGTTGAGTGCGGCACTTTACAACAAGGCGGCGGGACTTTTGAAAGAGCCGTACGAGTCGACGGACAATTTTTTTGAAAATTATTTTTGCGTGACTTGTGCGAATTGCGGAGCCTTTGAAAATTTTCGTACGCGCGAAGAGGCGGAGCGGGCAACTTGCAAAATTTGCGGCGAAAATTTTTATATCGCCTGCCCCAAGTGCGGCAAAAAAGTTCCTGCAACCGCGGATCACTGCAAGGCGTGCGATTTTTCTTTGAGCGAGCTGAAAAAATATAATTACTATATCGATTACGCAAATTCGCTTTTGGATTTGGTCGAGCGCGGCGCAAAGTCAATCGACGACGACGTTAAAAATGTCATCGCGGAGGTTATGAAAGTTTTTGCGCGGGCGAAACTCATCAAAGCCGAAGCGTTGGACTTGAAAAAAATCGAGTGGCGCATAAATAAAATTAACGCGGAATTTAAAAAGCGCGAGTTGGTTCGTTGGGCTGAATCAAAAATGCCGGCTCTGGGCACTCCCGACGAAAAAGCCGTCAGCGACTGCATGGAAATTTTGCGCAGGTACAAAGATTACAAGCCTGCGCGAGAAAGATTAAAACTCATCAAGCCGAAAAAACCGCTGAAAATTTCCGCGACGATTAAAGAAAATGAGCCTCAACCTCAACAAATTTTTTCAAGCGCGGCGATTTTAAGCAAAATTTCCGTCAATGCAAAGTCGACGAGTTTAACTCCCGCAACTTATAATTTAACGGCGACGATTTCTTGGCGACCCGACAACGATTTGGGCGTTGTGTACACCGTCATAAAAAAAACTGACGGCGTGCCGAAAAATTTCAACGACGGCGAAATTTTAATTGAAGGCACCGACAAATTGGAAGTTACGGACAATAATATAAAGCCCGGCGTTTTGTACGGTTGGGCGGTTTTTGCAAAACGACTCGGCGCGATTTCGGATTTGGTAACCTGCACCGCCGTCCATTACAGCGACATCGAAGAAAACAAACTCATCGCCAAGACCGAAGGCGGTTACTGTCAATTCACTTGGCGTTTGCCGTCGGATAATTGTTTGGGCGTGAGAGTTTTGCGATCGGACAGCGCGGGCAACAGCGTCGTTGTTGACGATTGCGTTCATTCGCCTTTTGTTGATAAACTTGTAAAAAATCGAAAGCAATATCAATATCGCCTGCAGTGCGTCTATTATTCGGCGGAAGAAACTTTGGCGGATCGCGAAAAATTTTTGGCGGAGGCGGACAACGAAAATTTTAATAAGGTTTGGAAATCCAATCGAACTTACAAATACAGTCACGGCTTGACGGTCACCTTAACGCCGGAATTTCCGCCGCGACTTTTGAAAAATTTAAATTTCAACGTCATAAATCATCACGTGAGTTTTAATTGGCAATCGACGGGCGAGTTTGATGTTTGGTTCAAAGAAATTTCTCCCGACAAAAAATTTCCCGTTGCACAGGAGAAAAAAATTTTTAACCTCGACAAACTCGACGAACTTTTGGGCAGCGGCGTTATTTTGAAGAGCGAAGAAAGTTCAAAACAATTTTGTGAATTTGCAATGACCGGCGACGTTATGAAAATTGCCGTCATCAGCGCGACAAAAGATTTGGGAATCGTCAACGAAATTGTCACTGCGGCCAATGTTGAGCCTTGCGAAATTGACGAAAAAAAAACGCAGATCGACGCGAACGGCTTAAAGTTGGTTTTAAAAAATTTGCCGAAAAATTTATATCTGATTCATTACAAAATTCAAACCGAAGATTCCGACGAATTTTTCGCGGCGGTCGAGGACGCAAAGGCGCGGCACTTAAACAGAATTTACGCAACGAAATACGCGCAGGACACTTTTATTTCTCAACCGCACTTGCCGCAAAAAGAACTTTACATCACGGTTATCGGCGAATATAAATTGGCGGACGGCTCAATAATTTATTCCGCGCCAAGCAAAATGATTTTGAACAATCGCCCGAAGGCTGTAATTTTTTATTGGCTTGAGTGGGGGACGAGCGGACTTTTCAACAAAAAAGCACACGCGAAAAATTGCAAGCTCATCATCGAAAGCGACGCAAAAGAAATCCCGAAAATGTTCCTGGCTTGCAGAAAAGACGGACGAATGAATATTGAGTTAAAAGATTCTTCAACACAACGTTTATACGCCGTGAAAGAATATGCAAACGGTTTTCCGAACGGGCGACTGGAAATTCTTTTGCCTGACGACACTTGGCACAACATTGCGCCGGGAACTGTCGTAAAACTTTTGACTCAACCCGAAAACGCAAAATTTTTCGACTTAAAACCTGCCAAGCCCGACAGCTTAACCGTTCCGAAAAAATAAATCGACAGAGGTGAGGAAATGAATTCGGAGGCGCGGTGTCCGCACTGTCTGCGGAAAATAAAATTGAGCGACTTGAAATTTTTCTGCGTGACGGATGACGACAGGCGGCATGCAGTTTCCCTTTCAATTATGGACAGATTCAAAAAACGCTTGCCCGTTTGCAGGAGAAATTTTTGCAAAAACAAGGGCTTGACGATTCGCGAGGCGGAGTGCAAATATTGCGGTGAACAACTTCCGCCGCAAATTTTATTTCACGACAAATTTTTGAGTTTTTGCGCAATAGGAGTTGCGGGCGCGGGAAAATCCAGTTACTTGACGACGATGTTGCACGAGTTGAAATATTCTTCGTTGCCGTGGGTTTTGCAGGCAATGAACGTTGAAACGACCGAGCAAACTCAATCCGACGAGCGAAATATTTACGAAGTGCGACACTGCCCGGCGGGTACACAGGCGGGAGTTTCACCCAAGCCGCAACTTTGGACGATTCTGGACAACTCAAACAAAGCCGAAAAAATTCCGACTTACGCGCTGACAATTTACGACGGCGCGGGCGAAGATTGCGAACACATCGGCTACACTGCTCAAGATGCGGCGATTGCGAGATATATCGCGGGGACGAAAACTTTGCTGATAATGTTCGACCCGCTTTTGCTTTCGAGCGTGCGCGGCGAAATTATCCCCGAAATTTTAAACGCGTCGATGGCGACGGAAAGGCAGACCAGTGCGCCGGCGAATATGGTGAGCATGGCAAATTCTCTTGCAAATTATATTCGTCAAAGTTGCAACATAAAGCCCGGCAAAAAAATTGAGGCGCGGGCGGCGGTTGTTCTGACGAAGCTGGATGCACTGCGTGAAATGCCGAGCGGTTTCAGTTCAAGTTCGACGATTTTAAAAGAAAGTCCGCATGCAAAGGCGCGCGGTTTTGTTCAATCCGACAGCGAAATGGTTGACTTGGAAATTCGCGACTGGCTGACCGGGCAGGGGGAAACTGCTTTTCTTGACGTAATCGACGCAAACTTTAAACACGTTCGAGTTTTCGGCGTGTCGAGTTTCGGAAAACCGCCCGATAAAAATAAACGCCTTGCAAAAGTTCGTCCGCACAGAGTTTTGGATCCGATTATGTGGATGCTTGCCGAAGAAGGAATCATCCCGACCGTATAAAAAATTGCCGTGAAGAGCGGCGTTTTTTTTTCTGTATTGTTCTGCGAGGACAGTACTTTTTTTATTAACCGTGATATAATTCGCGGAAAAAAATTTTTTCAAAGTTGAGGTGAGCAAATGGAAAATTTTGCAAATGATATTTTTTCTGACGTGCAAAAAAAAATTTCTGACGGAGCTGACGAACTTGTCGGCAACGCGCTGAATAACATCGCGAAATATTTGCCGACCGATTCCGAAAAAGAAAATTTCCTTGCACGTATTCAAGAAATTAAAGCTGAAGGAATTGAGGCGGCTTTGAACGGCGAAGATTATCGGCAATATCTTAATCGCGGGGCTTATGAGACTTCGGTTTTTCTTGCCAATCATTACGCGAAAGAAATTTTGGAACGTGCAAAAAATAAATTTCCGCGCGGAAAAACTCGTGACGCAATTTTTTCGGCTTTGCAAGAAATGTCGCGAAGAGGGATTGAAGGCTTATGCGGCGGCGAATCTCTCGAAGTCGTTAAAAATCAGCTGGCGAATATCGGCAGAGAACATTTTAAAAAGTACGTCGAAAATCAAAATAAAATTTGGAGCAAAAATTTCGGCAACAGTCTTTATCGAAAAATAAAATTCAGCGGGCGCGGCAGTCAAAAGAAAAATCAATATTTGAGAAAAGGCAGAGATATTTTTGCCGATGAGCTGGCTTTTCAAATTACGGATAATTTCGGGGCGTGGCTCGGCGGAGAAAAAAATTTTGGAGATGCTGTCACAGATATAACCGTCAACACTGCAAAAAATTCCGCTGTAACTTACGGGAAAAAATACGGCGAAGAGCTTGCAAGGGACGCGATAAAAGAACTTTCCAAAGTTGCCGAAAAAAAAATCGCCAATGAAACTGCTCGCAAGGTTGCCGTCACCAACCTCAACAAGCTGGTCAAATCCGATATTGTCGGCTTTGCAGGAATGGCTTACGATGTGGGCAGGGCTCTTAAGCAACTTATTGACGGCGAAATTTCCAAGACGGAATTTTTGCGCGTGGTCGGCGAAAAAGGTTCTTCAATCGTGGTCGGCGGAGTTTACGGCACGGTCGGCGGAATGATTGGCATGGCGGTCGGCGGTCCGCTTGGCGCAGCGATAGGTTCCGCCGTCGGTTCGGCAATCGGCTATTTTGCAACGAGTGTGCTTTTCGGCTCGGTTATGCAGGCTTTTGAAGAGGCTGAACTTTCCCGGCAACGCTATGAAGCAATTCATGAGTTCTGTGAATATTCTATTCGCGAAATGGAGCGTCAACGTCTGCAGTTTGAACAGGATGTCGCGCAATTTTTATCTCATCGTCAACAAGTCATCGATACCAATCTTGCCGCTTACGAGGAGGCGATAAAAAATAATGACTTCGACAGAGTAAGTTCCGCGCTCAATGGAATTTCCGAAGAATTTGGCGGGTCACTTCAATTTAAAACTTTCAACGAATTTGACGACTTTATGTCTGATAAAAATTCGGTTTTTGAACTTTAACCCGGCGCACAGGACGTGCGCCCTTGCCCGCCTAGTGAGCGTGACGAAAGTAGCAGACAGTGAACAGTGGTCAGTGGTCAGGAAAAATCCCTGCAACCTGTCCACTAACCACTAGCCACTACTTTGTCGGCACAAAGAAAAGTAAGTTCCAAAAACTTTTTATTCTAAAAGCCGGTTGTTGAAAAAATTACCATGTGAAAACACTTTCTCAATAAAAAAATTTTTTACTCAAAGGGAGGAATCTTTTATGCCGATACCGTTTATTTTGGGAGGAGCCGCCGCACTTGCGGGAGGTTACGGCGTTAAAAAAGGTCTGGACGCAAAAGAGGATATGGACAAGGCGAAACGCACAAATGAACGCGCAAGAGAACTTGCCGCCTCGACGGAACGCAGAATTGACAATACGCGCGAATCGACAAACAACAGTTTGCAAGACTTGGGCAGGACAAAAATTTCAATCTTGGCGGGCTCTCTGAATGAATTTGTCGAAAATTTTTCGCGCATAAAAAACGTAAATATCACTGACAGCGTCGGGCTTGAAGAACTTCGCGGCTTTAACCCGAACAGCAAAGAATTTCTCGACATGAAAGAGGCGGGTTTTAAAGCGTCGGAATTGGCAACGGGCGGTTTGGGAGGCATCGCGGCAGGAACTTTGACGGCGGCGGGAGCTTACGGCGCGGTTGGACTTCTTGCAACTGCTTCGACAGGTACGGCAATCGCCGGGTTGACCGGCGCGGCGGCCACCAATGCAACTTTGGCGTGGCTCGGAGGCGGTGCACTTGCCGCAGGAGGTTTCGGAATGGCGGGCGGTGCGCTCGTCTTGGGAGGAATCGTTGCCGGTCCCGCTTTGGCAATCGGCGGCGCGTTCATGGCTGCGAAGGCTGAAAAGGCTTTAAACGACGCTCGCTCAAATTATGATCAAGCCCGCAGATTTGAACAAGAAGGCGAAAATATTTGCTCGACTTTGAGAGCGATAAAAGACCGCGCCGTTCAAATTGAATATCTGCTCAATGACCTGGACGAATATTTGAGCAATTATGTTAGCAGAATGTCTTCGATAATTTCCGCTCGCGGCACGAACTGGGACGACTACAGACCTGACGACAAAAAATATATCGGGATTGCCGCTCAACTTGCCAAGACAACGAAAACTGTTATTGATACTTCGCTTTTGAGAGAAGACGGAAAATTAAACGATTCGGCAAGCAGAAAATCTGTTGAAGCCGGTCGAAAAGTTTTGGCGAATATTTAATTTATGAAATTTAATTGCGATTGTTGCGGCTTGTGTTGCAGACATATCGACAAAGTTCCTCAACTGAAAAATTTCGACGAGGGCAACGGCGTTTGTAAATTTTTAGATGCGGTGACTAATCGTTGCCGCATTTATTTTAATCGCCCCGATGTTTGCAATGTTGAAGTCGGCTACAAAAAATTTTTTTCCGAAATTTACACGGAAGAAGAATATTTGCGGCTGAATTATGAAGTTTGTTCGCAACTCAAAAGAAAGCATAAACTCGACGATGAAACTTGATATTTTATTTTTGAACTTGCACCGCCGTTATCTGAATTTGGATGCAAATTTCGGCGGATTTTTGGGCATTTATTATTTGTCGGCTTTTTTGCGCAGAAATTTTTACGAGGCAAAAGGTTTTTCGGGAACTTTGAATCAAGGCAAAAAAATTTTGGATAAACTTTGCGCCGAAAATAAAATTTCAATGCTCGGACTTTATTGCGATTATGAAAACGTGACCGAAAATATTTTTATCAGCCGCCACGTCAAAGAAAATTTTAATTTGCCTGTAATAATCGGCGGTCCTCAAGCGACGGCTTTGGACGAAAATTTTTTTGTTCGATCGAAGTGCGACGCGGTTGTTATCGGCGAAGGCGAATTGACCGTTTTGGAACTTGCAAAATTTTTTATCGACGGCGTTGGAGATTTAAAAAATATCTCAGGCATAATTTTTTTGACTGAAAGCGGTTTAAAAAAAAATCCTGCGCGACCTTTGATAAAAAATCTCGATGAACTGCCTTTTATCACGGAAAATTGTTATCTTGAGCCGAAAAATTTTTATCAAGATTTAAATATCATGACCGGGCGCGGCTGTCCTTTTCACTGCGCTTTTTGTCACGAGGGAATCGGCAAGGGCGTTCGTCTGCGCTCGGTAGAAAATATTTTTGCAGAAATCGACGAATATTTAGAGATTTATTCCGGCGACGAATTGAATATTTATTTCATCGACGACACTTTCACTTTAAATTTTGAGCGCGTCAAAAAAATTTGTGACGGAATAAAAACGCGCAGAAAAACGCACAATATAAATTTTTTTTGTGAAGGACACGTCCACACGCTTCATAAAAATCCCGAAATGATTCGTTGTCTTGCGGAAAGCGGCTGTTACAGATTGCAGCTCGGCATTGAGTCCGGCAACGACGAAGTTTTAAAAATTTACGAGAAAAATACGACCGCCGAAGAAATTTTGGAAGTTGTGAAAATTTGCGTTGAATCGGGCATAAGAGAAATTTACGGCAATATAATTTTGGGCGGCGCGTTTTTTGGCGAAAAAACTTTTGAAACCGACAAAAAATTTGTGAGCGAACTTTTGAAAATCGGCGCGGGAGTTATTGAAATCGGCGTTGTGACTTATTATCCCTTGCCGCAAACGAAAATGACGCGTTGCCCCGAAAATTTCGGAATAAAAATTTGTGACGCTGATTTTTTAACTTCAGTCGGAGATTTTCCGCAAATTGAAACGGATTCAGCAGATAAATTAAAAATTTCCGAAATGCATCGAGAACTTGAAAATTACATTTCGGAAAGGATGAAAAAAATTTTACAGACAAGGCAAATTCCCACAGAAAAAATTTTGAGTTGGTTTAATCAATCGTCAAAAAATTCCCGTCAAAGTGCCTGGTTCATGATTTTAAAAGAACTGGAAATAATTTTCGCTTATTATGAGATGATTTATTTGTGCGAAGGTCTTGAATCGAAAGACGTTAAAAATTTTGAAACGGCGCATCCGTTGCGAACTTTCGCGATTTATCAACATCTGACAAGGTTTGACGAAAATTCGGCTTTAATCTGCGGAGAAAAATTTTTCGGCAGGGAGTTGGAAATTTTGACTTTGACGACGGGAAAATTATCAGTTGCCGAAATTGCCGAAAAAATTTGTTTGCCGATTTCGGAACTAAAAAAAACTTTGAACAGATTGGAAAAAAATTTTTTGATAGTTTACACTGAATTTTGAAGGAGAAAATCCCTGTAATCTGTCCGCTAACCACTGATCACTGAAAAAATTTAATTGACGTTGAAAAGAGCGTAGGCAAATTCCTGCGCGTTGAAAGGTCTTAAATCGTCCAAGCCTTCGCCGACACCGACCCACTTGACGGGAATATTCAATTCTTCTTTAATTCCGATAATCATTCCGCCTTTCGCAGTGCCGTCGAGTTTCGTCAAAACAATTCCGG
The DNA here is from genome assembly GCA_905236725.1 of uncultured Selenomonadaceae bacterium. Lineage (GTDB taxonomy): Bacteria > Bacillota > Negativicutes > Selenomonadales > Selenomonadaceae > Quinella. The sequence continues at coordinate 15,567 of CAJOCT010000003.1, forward strand.
TGACTTCGGCGGCTTGAGAAAAAATTTCAGCTTGACGGAGCGCATTTTGCCCGGTCGTCGCGTCGAGGACAAGTAAAACCTCGTGCGGCGCACCGGGTATTCCTTTGCCGATAATCCTGTTAATTTTTTTCAGCTCTTCCATGAGATTAAATTTATTTTGAAGTCGTCCCGCAGTATCGACAATTAAAACGTCAATTTTATTCGCAACGGCTGCCCGCGCCGCGTTGAGTGCAACCGTTGAAGGGTTGGTTCCTTCGGGCAGTTTGATAATTTCCGCGCCGGTTCTTTGCGCCCAAACTTCCAACTGTTCAATCGCTCCTGCGCGAAAAGTATCTGCGGCGGCGACCATAACTTTTTTTCCGAGACTTTTATAATATGCGGAAAGTTTGCCGATAGTCGTGGTTTTGCCCGCGCCGTTGACACCGATCATCAAAATCACGTACGGCGGCGAAACGTTAAAAATTTCTCCCTGCTCTTTGATTAAAATTTCACGAATTTGATTGGACAAAAATTTTTTCACGTCGTCGGTTGAATTTATTTCAGCCTTGCGAACGCCTTTTCTCAAGCCGTCCATAAGTTTTTCCGTCGTCTTCGTTCCGACATCGGACATTATCAAAGTTTCTTCGAGTTCGTCCAAAAGTTCATCGTCAATTTTTTTTGAGCCGTGCAAAATTTCGTCAATTTTATCTGCAAGTTTTTCGCGAGTTTTTGTCAAGCCCGCTTTCAGTCTGTCAAAAAATCCCATAAAAAAATCTCCTCTCGTTAAAATTTCGCTCATATTTTATCAAAATTCCTTTACCTTGCAAACGACTTTTGCCTATGCTAAAATTTCAGAAAAATTCGCAAAGGTGGGGATTTTATGGATGCGTTAATTTTATCTCGGTTACAATTTGCGATAACCACGATTTATCATTTTCTTTTCGTGCCGATTACGCTGGGACTTTCGATTTTCGTCGCACTTTTGGAAACTTGGTATATAAACAGCGGGAGTTATGAGGAAAGGCTCAAACTCAAAAGACTGGTCAAATTTTTCGGCACTATTTTTTTAATTAACTTCGCGATGGGCGTTGTTACGGGAATTGTACAAGAATTTCATTTCGGAATGAACTGGTCGGAGTATTCGAGATTTATGGGCGATATTTTCGGTGCGCCGCTTGCGTTGGAGGCGTTGAGCGCGTTTTTCATCGAATCGACTTTTATCGGCGTTTGGATTTTCGGCTGGGACAAGTTGAGCGAAAAAATGCACTGCCTTTGCATTTGGCTGGTTGCGTTCGGAAGTAATCTTTCCGCATTTTGGATTTTGGTCGCAAATTCTTTCATGCAACACCCCGTCGGTTATGAAATTGAGGACGGTCGCGCGGTTATGACAAGTCTTTTCGACTTGATAACTAACAGATATGTTCTCGGCGAATATTCTCACGCATTTTTCGCGGGAATTACTACGGCGGGTTTTTTGGTGATAACCGTTTGCGCGTGGAAGATTGCAACGGATGAAATTTCTCGCGAAATGTTTACAAGAACTTTGAGACGCGCCGCACTTTTTACCTTGCTCGGAACTTTGGGCGTTATGGGTTCGGGACACATGCACGCTCAATATTTAAACGAAGCCAACCCGATGAAACTTGCGTCTTTCGAGGCACTTTGGGAGACTGAAAATCCCGCGCCGTTCGCAGTTATCGCCGATATAAATCAGTCGGCGGGAAAAAATGATTCTGAAATTTTAATCCCCTATATGTTTACGTTCATGGTTCACAACTCTTTCAGCGGCGAAGTTAAGGGAATCAACGACTTGCAGGAAGAATATATGAAAACTTACGGACCGGGAAATTATATCCCCGATGTCAAAGGAATGTTTTGGAGTTTTCGCATAATGGTCGGAATCGGCGGACTTCTTCTTTTGATAACTTTCATAACGGCGGTTGTTTCGATTTTCTTTGAGAGCAAATTAAGATATTGTTGCCTGTTAAAATTTATGCCGCTGTTGTTGCCGTTGCCGTTTATAGCCAATTCAGTCGGTTGGTACATTGCGGAGGCAGGGCGGCAACCGTGGATCGTCGTCGGACTTCAAAAAACAGCGCAGGCAGTCAGCCCGAATTTGACGAGCGGAGAAGTTTGGTTGACGTTAATCGGTTTCACGGCAATTTATTTATTCTTGGCGGTCGTGGCAATTTTTACCGCGATAATGTTCATTCGTCGGACAAAAATAATTGCGGCGGAATAATTCAAAAAAATGGCGCATTGCAGAGAAATTTGCAATGCGTTATTTTTTTCAAGAAATTTTTCTGCAGGAAATTTTTTTACAAAATCGAATGAAAGCCTGAAATGTTTTTGAAAGGAGCAATTATAATTGCAGAAAAATAAGTTGGTTGCTCCTGTTTTAAAGTGGGTCGGAGGAAAAAGGCAACTTGTTGAGATTTTTCTTGAATTGATTCCAAAAAATATAAACTCATATTGCGAGCCCTTTCTTGGCGGAGGTGCTTTATTTTTTTCACTTCAACCCAAAACAGCTTATGTAAATGACATAAATGAAAATTTGATGCTTGTTTACAACGTTATTCGCGATGATGTTGAAAAACTTATTGAGGAACTTTCGACGTTTAAAAACGAATCGGAATTTTTTTATTCTGTGAGAGATTGGGACAGAAATCCCGAAAAATACAATTCTTTGTCAGAAATCAAACGCGCTGCAAGAATTATTTATTTGAATAAAACTTGTTACAACGGTTTGTATCGTGTCAATAATGCGGGAGAGTTTAACAGTCCTTTCGGAAGTTACCGCAATCCGAATATTGTAAATGCGCCGGTTCTTCGTGCCGTCAGCAAATATTTCAATTCTGCACAAATTTTTTTCACTTCGACGGATTACGCTGAAATTTTAGCCGAAATTCCAAAAAAAACTTTTGTATATCTCGATCCGCCATATGATCCGATTTCTTCAACTTCAAATTTTACGGGATATTCAAAGGGCGGATTTACTCACGAAGATCAAATTCGCTTGAAGGAATGTTGCGACTGTTTGACGGAGAAAAAAATTAAATTTATGCTTTCAAATTCAAAGACGGATTTTATTTTAGATTTATATTCCGCGTACAATATCACAACTGTTCAGGCGAAAAGATCGATAAATTCTGTCGGAACGGGTCGCGGAAATGTTGAGGAAGTTGTTGTCAGAAATTATGAGTGAAAATAAAAATAATTCTGCTTGGCAAAAAATTTTTGAAAAATATGATGTTCTGAGAGAAATAGAGCGCAATAATATTTTCAAAATTTCTGCCGAACAAATAAGAGAATTTAGAGAGCCGCGCCTTATGGCAAAATTCGACCACAAAATAAATTTGCCAAAAATTTTTCTCGAAAATGGCTTATCGATTTTGCCGATTACGAGAGGCGATTACATAATTTCTCATTTCGATTTGTATCATAAATTTGAAGCTGAAAATAAAAATATTTGTAAAATGCAATTACCCGATTATATTCAAAGTCTTGACTGCAATGATATTTTCAGCGAATCCGTTGCGTTAAATTGTGCATTTGCGTCGGGAATAATTTCTGATTTTATTGAAGACGAACAAATTATTCCGGCTGTATTTGGCAGAATGGGCGCAGGCAGTTTTAATTTTTCAGTAGACGACGTAAAAAATTCTTCAAAACTTTCGATTCAAGTTAAAAATCCTCAAATCGAAATTGATGCCTCATATGAAGGAATAAATAATTTCGCAATATTTGAGGCCAAACGCGATATTTCGGAAGATTTTTTGATACGTCAAATTTATTATCCTTACAGAATGTGGAAAGAGAAATTGACGAAAAATATCAAGACCGTTTTTTTCGTGTATTCAAACGGAATTTATCATTTGTACGAATATAAATTTGAAAATCCCGAGCATTACAATTCTTTGCAACTTGTTAAGCAAAAAAATTATTCTGTCGAGGATACAAAAATAACTGTCGAAGATATTCAAAAAATTTTAAGCGAAATAAATTTTTTGCCGGAGCCCGAAGATATACCGTTTCCGCAAGCAGATAAATTTGAACGTATTATAAATTTATGCGAACTTTTGAGCAAAAAAGAAATGCATAAAGATGAAATTACGCAAAAATATGATTTTGATTCAAGACAGACGAATTATTACACTGCCGCCGCACGTTATCTGGGACTTATCGAAGGTAAAAATTTGAAATATAATTTGAGCAATTCAGGCAAAAAAATTTTGTCCTGCAATTTTAAAAATCGCCAGCTTGCTTACTGCAAATGCATTTTATCGCACAAAATTTTTTATGACATTTTGAGAAAATATTTTGAATGCGGAGAAATGCCCGACAAAAATTACATTATTCGATTGATGAAAAAATCCAATCTGAATGATATAAAAAGTGATGAAACATTCGGGCGACGTTCGTCGACAATAAAAAGTTGGATAAATTGGATCGTCGAGTTGATAAATGAATAAAATTTTTATAAGAGGCGCATTGCAGAAAAATTTGCAGTACGTCTTTTTTTTTGCTAAACTGAAAAAAATTTTTTGGAGAAGGTGACGGCGTTGGACAATGTAACTTTGTCAGGAAAAAATATTATCGGTCTTGAAAATTTTTCCGCCGATGAAATCAATTTGGTTTTGAAGACTGCGCGGTCTATGAAAAAAATTATTCGCGGCAAAGAAAAAAAATTGCCCGACCTCAAAGGCAGGGCAATTATAAATTTATTTTGCGAAAATTCCACTCGGACGCGCACTTCTTTTGAACTCGCGGGAAAATATCTCGGCGCGGACGTGGTTTCAATTAACGCCGCAACAAGTTCAATGAGCAAGGGCGAAAGTTTGCGCGATACTTTGATGACGGTTGAGGCGATGGGCGTTGACGCGATTGTTATCAGGCACAAGGCGGAAGGCTCGGCGGAGTACGCTTCAAAAATCGTCAAGCCGATTATCATCAACGCGGGAGACGGTGCGCATGCTCACCCCTCGCAAGGACTTTTGGACCTGTTCACGATTCAGCAGGCGAAAGGTCGGCTGGCGGGATTGAAAGTCGCGATTGTCGGCGATATTCTTCACTCAAGAGTTGCCCGCTCGGATATTTTCGGCTTAACAAAAATGGGCGCGAAAGTTCATCTCGCCGGACCGAAAACACTTTTGCCGCGATTTTTCGATTTCGACGGCGTTGAAGTTCATGATAATGTTGAAGACGCGATAAAAAATGCGGACGTGATAAATATTTTGCGTTTACAGCTTGAGAGAATGCAGACTGGACTTTTTCCCACGCCGCGCGAATACGCAAGAGTTTTCGGGATAAATGAAAAGCGTTTGGCTTTGGCTAAAGAGGACGTTTTAATTTTACATCCCGGCCCGCAAAACAAAGGTCTGGAAATTTCCAACGACATCACTTACTGCGAAAATTCCGCGATTCGCGACCAAGTTCAAAACGGCGTGGCAATTCGCATGGCACTTTTATATCTGACACTGAACGGAGGAAACTCATGAAAAAAAATATCTGGCATATTCAACGCGCTCAATCGAGCATCAACAGCACTTTTTTAATTCGCGGCGGCAGGGTGATCGATCCCGCGAATAAAATTGATAAAATCGCCGACGTTTTGATTGTTGACGGAAAAATTGCGGCGGTTGAAGAAAATATCACTTTCGACGCGCAGGAAACTTTTGACGCGACGGGAAAAGTTGTTACGCCCGGTTTAATCGATATGCATGTACATTTTCGCGAGCCCGGTCAAGAGGCTAAAGAAGATTTTGAAAGCGGTTCAAGGGCGGCAGTTGCGGGAGGTTTCACGACGGTTGCGACAATGCCCAACACTTCGCCCGTCGTCGATAATTCCGCGCTTGTCCGCTCAATGATTAAACGTGCGGAAGATGTCGGGCTGATAAATATAAAAATTATCGGCGCGGTTACCAAAAATCAGAATGGTCAAGAACTCGCCGAACTTTTCGACATGATTGACGCGGGAGTTGTTGCTTTTTCCGACGACGGACATTTTGACGACAACGCGAAAATTTTCATGAATGCGCTTGATTATCTTCAGCCGACGGGAAAAATTATTATTTGCCACGAGGAAGAGACTTCGCTTGTCAAAGAAGGCGTGATGAATGAAGGGAAACGGAGCGCGATTTTGGGTTTAAAAGGTCGCCCGACTGTTGCGGAAGATATTGCCGTTGCCCGCGACGCACTGCTGGCGGAGTACACGGGCGGCAGGGTTCATATCGCGCATATGAGTTCGGCGCGAAGTGTTGAAATTGTCCGCGACGCAAAAAAACGCGGAGTAAAAATCACTGCCGAAGTCACGCCGCAACATTTGACGATGACGGATGATTTGGTTGACCCGTCCGACACTTCGACAAAAATAAATCCGCCTTTAAGAACTCAAAAAGACTGTGACGCACTTCTCGAAGGACTGAAAGACGGAACGATTGACGCGATTGTCACGGATCATTCACCGCACGCACCGGAAGAAAAAGACCGCGAGTATATTTACGCACCGTCAGGATTTCCCGGACTTGAAACGAGTTTGGGAATTTTGTTGACGGATTTATATCATAAAAATAAAATCGACTTGCCGACTTTGATTTCAAAAATGACTTACGAACCCGCGAAAATTTTCGGACTGGACGCGGGAAATTTGACGATCGGCGCACCTGCGGATATAACAATTATCGACACGGAAAGAGCTTGGACGGTTGACGCGGAAAAATTTTACACGCGCGGAAGTCATTCGCCCTTCGTCGGCAGAAATTTAAAAGGCCGCGCAGTCGCAACGATTGTACACGGAAATTTGATGCGGCTTTTATGAAAAAATTTTTTATCACGAAAAATTGTATTCGTTGCGGAGCTTGCAAAAGTGACTGTCCCGTTCAGGCGATAGAAAATTTTTTCATCAATCAAGATAAATGCGTCAAGTGCGGCGATTGTTATGAAATTTGCCCCGTCGGCGCGATTGAACAAAAAAAAACCTCTTCAGAAATTTTTTGAAGAGATTTTTTTTAGTCTACGAAAAAATAATCAGTCCGCCTTTTTGAGAAAAACCGGTGTCCCAGAGAATATCGAAATTAAACCAACGCGCAACGCCGTAGCTCACGACCTTAACAAAAACTTTTTCGTCGATAAACTCGTAACCTGTCAGCAAAAACCAATGCCAAACATAATCTTCAAGTTGCGGGTTTTTGTGGTTCAGCACAAGGCAGGGAATCGGCCAACCGTTATCAATCTGATATTTCAAAACCATGTGCGTCGCCTCAAAGTCCTGCTCGCCCGCCCACGGCAAAAGTTTTAAATTTTTTTCTCCGCGATCTTCCAAAAATTTCGTAAAGCCGTCAATATAAATTTTCAGCGTGTTTATCCCCGACCAGCGCGGATGCAAATAAGGCTCCATCACGTCGGTAAATTTTACGTAATCCTCCCGCGTCAAATTATTTTTGTCGAAAGGATAAAGCCCGGAAAAATTTTTGTAAAGTTCAAAATAAATAGAACAGTCACACGCCGTAACCGCTCCGCAACCGCCGATCCTCATCATATATTTCGGCAACCACTCCTGTTGCCCGCCGTAAGACTCGCCGATTTTAAAATACGGCAACTCGTTTTTCATTTAATCAACTTCCTTTGCGAAAAATTTACCACAATCTTTTACTACATGCAAATTTGCAGGAAAAATTTTTTATCGGCAGAAAATCTTTTGAGAAAATTTTTTGGGGAAGTGATTTTTTTGAAGACGAAAATTATTGTGGGAATAACCGGCGCGAGCGGAATTTTAATTGCCGTTGAACTTTTAAAGCGACTGAAAAAAATTGAGACCGTCGAAACTCATTTGATTGTAACCGACGGCGGCGAACTTACCATTCGGGACGAAACCGATTTTGATGCATACGAAATCAAACGCCTTGCCGATGTTGTTTACGATGTTCACGAAATGGACGCGGCGATTGCCAGCGGAAGTTTTTTGGTTGAAGGAATGGTGATTGTTCCCTGCACGATGAAAACTGTTGCCGGAATTGCCGCCGGTTACTGCGAAAATTTACTTTTGCGGGCGGCTGATGTCTGCATTAAAGAAAACCGAAAACTTATTTTAATTCCTCGCGAAATGCCTTTCAGCAAAATTCATCTTCGCAATATGAAAGAATTGGCGGATTTTGGCGTTGTGATTATGCCGCCGGTGATGACTTTTTATCAAACAGATATTACAATCGAGGCGCAAATAAACCACATCGTGAACAAAATTTTATTGCAACTTAATTTGCCTTCGGAAATTATTGAGTGGCGGGGCGGAAAAAAAATCAGCCTTTAATTGCCGATTACATAAGCACCGCGCGTATCAAGATTTAAAATCAGCGCGTCGGCTTGAACGTCATTTTTTTTGAACGCCTGAACCATTTCGGTTGCGATTTCGTTTTCAATGTGTTTGTTCGCCGCCGAAAAAGCGATAAGACACGGTCCCGCGCCGCTCAACGCCACGCCCAAGGCTCCCGCACGTTTTGCCGCGTCGAAAACTTCGCTCATTCCCGGCACAAGATTTTTTCTGTACGGCTGATGTAACGCGTCGTCGAATGCGCTCGCCAAAAATTTTTCTTTGCCCTCGATGAGTGCGGCGACCAACATTGAAGCGCGACTGATGTTAAAAATTGCGTCTTTCAGCGGGACGGTTTTGGGCAAAACTTGCCGCGCCGTTCTTGTCGATAAATGAAAATTCGGCACGGCGACGACCAATTTAAATTTATTTTTCGGCAGGAAAGAAAAAGTTTGAACCAGCCCTTTGTCCACAACGCTGACGGTAAAGCCTCCGAAAATTGCCGGCGCGACGTTGTCGGGGTGACCTTCAATTTCTGTTGCGAATTTTAAAAGCTCATTTTTATTGAACGGCTTGCCGATAATTTCGTTTGCCGCAAAAAGCCCCGCCACTATCGCTGCCGCACTTGAACCTAAACCGCGAGACATCGGCACGTGATTTTCCATGCGAATAATTGCGCCTTTGAACTTTTCCGCCAAGTTCGCACGCTCCAAAACCAGCCGCGCAGATTTCCAAACAATATTTTTTTCGTCGGCAGGAATAGTTTCCGCGCCTTCGCCCGAAGATTCTATAATCAGCCGCTCATCTTCCAAAAGCGTCAAATCTAAATCGTTGTAAATCGTCACGGCAAGCCCCAAACAATCAAAACCCGAGCCGCAATTTGCCGAAGTGCCGGGAACCCTGACGACAATTCTGTTTTCGGAAGAAATTTTTTCGGCATTGTCCATATCAGTTTTTTCTCCTTAATCTAAAAACTTTGTTCAAAAATTATTCGAGAAATTGATAACAATTCCTGCCTTTGTTTGACAGGCGGTCTTTTCAAAAAAAAATCCCCGACGAAAAATTTTTCGTTGAGGATATTTTTTTTATGAAGATTTTTTTGCCTTTTTGAGTTGTCGCGCCTCGTAACGTTTTTTTGCTTCGGCAAGAATTTTGTTCATCGGGTGATTTTCGCGCGAAGGACAATTTTCATTCCCGCAATAAACCATCGGCGCACGGTCTTTAAACTTGTGCAAAAAACGCGTTGAGCCGCAATGTCGGCAAAGTTGTTCCTGCGGCTCGTCCCAAGTTCTGAAATCGCACGTCGGGAAATTTTCGCAGCCGTAAAAAACTCTTTTGCCGAAATTTCTTTTCGTCAACCGCCCGCCGCACTTCGGACATTTTTTCTCAAGATATTCAAAAATCGGCTTCGCGTTTTTACATTCGGGATAGCCGGAACAAGCTAAAAATCTGCCGTAACGCCCGCGCTTGATTAACATCGGTCGCCCGCACTTTTCGCAAACCTCATCGCTCTCGATAACCGGCTCATCTTGCGGCGTTGCATTTTCGCCAAGTTCAGCCATTGCCGCTTCAAAAGATTTTTCAAACGTCGCGCAATAATTTTCGACGACAGAATTTTTTTCAACTTTGCCCGCCGAAATTTCTTCAATCTGCGCGGAAATTTTTTTGTAAGAATCGACGCTGAAAACCTCGTCAAAAAAACCGTCCAACGCGCTCAAAACTTTTTTGCCGATGTCGGTAATTTTTATTTCGGAATTTTCGACCTCAACATATTTTCTTTTGATAAGCGAACTGATTCCGCCCGAATAAAATTTTTCCCAGTCGACCTGCAAAGCGTCAAAAATCGCCATCAAAGAGGCTTCGGAACATTTCCCGTTCAAAATAATTTTTTCGTCAACGCTTTTATCGACTTGCGAAAAAATTAAATCGTACAGTTGAAATTGAGCCGCAGACAAATAATTTTTGACGCTTTCGGGAGTTCGTCTTTCGCTCGAAAGTTGAATCTCCTCGCCGTGCGGAAATTTTATCAGACCCGCGCAACCTTCTTTATCAAAATTCAAGCCCTCAAAAAGTTGTTCGGCGATGACGCGCGTTTTCGTCGCGGAAAAATTTAATTTTTGAAAAGCCAGCTCCTGCAAGACTGCGGGGGAAAATTTTTTTGCAAGGACAATTTCGCCGTTCAGCTGCTTGCCTTCGATAAGTTTCAACAAAAGTGCGCGAAACCTGCCGACTTTCACGCCGCGATAAATTTTGCAGGAAAGATATTCGCCGATTTTTTGACTGATAAATTTGTCGATAATCTGCCGCGCCTGAAAAGATTTTACAAGATTTTCGTCGATCGCCCGCGCATTTTCAATCGCATTTTTTACCGCGTCTTTCGTGAGTTCGTCGAAAAAAATTCTGCAACGGGATTTTGAATTTACTCCGAAAAGTTCGCAACACTGTTTAGCCAAAAATTCGCCGGTGTCGTCGGGAGTCGTCGCAAAAAAAACTCGCCGCGCATTCAGTGCCTCGCGCCCGATTTCTTTGAGCAATGAACCTTTTCCGCGCACCGTGATATAATCCGGCGAAAAATTTTTTTCTGCGTCTATCCCCAGTCGGCTTTTCGGCAAGTCTTTCAAAAATCCGTCAGTTGACATCACCAAGTAGGCTCGACTCAAAAGTTTTTTCAACGTTCGTGCTTTTCCCGCGCTGTCCGTCAAAACCAAAGATTTCAAGGTTTTTTCTTTCGCCAATTAAAACTCCTCCAAATTTAGTTTTCAGTGGGTAAAAATTTTTAAAAATTATTTTCTGGTATATCGTCCGCCGTCTTCAACAACGCAATTTTTCAGCCCGAGTTCAATCATCACCGCCGAAATTTCGCTCACGTCAATATCGTCAACCTGCATCAAAATTTCATCAAGCGTAATATATTCATTGGCGGGGATTATGTCAAAAATTTTTTTCTCAATTTCGTTCAGTTTGGCGGGTTCATTCGTCAAAATTTTTTCTGTGGGAACGGGGACTTTTTCAAAATTATATTGATCAAAAACATCTTGCGCACTTGTGACTAAAATCGCGCCGTCTCGAATAAGTTCATGGCAACCGGCACTTTTCGGGAAAAAAATATTTCCCGGCACGGCAAAAACATCGCGCCCCGATTCGCCCGCACAATTCGCCGTGATAAGTGCGCCGCTTTTTTTTCCCGCCTCGATTACGATAACTCCGCGCGAAAGCCCCGCGATAATTCTGTTTCTCGAAGGAAAACTCCCTGCGTTCGGCGTAAAATTCGGATTAAATTCAGTTAAAACCGCGCCGCGCTCGGAAATTTTTTCAAAAAGTTTTCTGCCGCCGTGTTTGAAAGCCCAATTTATTCCGCAAGCCAAAACCGCAACGGTTCGCCCGAATTTTAACGCTCCTTGGTGCGCAAAAGTGTCGATTCCGATTGCCGCGCCGCTGACGACCGTCAACCCCGCCGCCGCCAACTCCTCGCCGAAATGCATTGCGATTTTTCTTCCGTAATCGGTATAATCTCGCGTGCCGACAACCGCAATTCTTTCCGCAAAAGTTTCAATTTTTCCGCGATAATACAAAACTGCGGGGGGATTTGAAATTTCTTTCAAAATCGGCGGATAATCTTCGTCCGAAATGCAAGTTAAGCCAAAATCTTTTTCTCGGCAAAATTCCGCCAACTTTTCGGGGGTATCGGGATATTTTTCTCGAAAGGTCAAAAAAGATTCCAACGCTCTCGGCGGCAGTCCGGATTTTTCAATTTCTTCGCGCTCGGCTTTCCAAAAATTTTCCGCCGACTTGAAAACTTTTGACATTTTAACCGTTCGCTGACTTCCCATTTGACTTGCCGCATTCACCGCCGCCATAAAAAATTTTTCCACCGCACAACCTTCCTCAAAAAAATTTTTTCAACGCTTTTTACATTAAAGTTTTCAATTTGTCAATATTTTGCAGGAAAATCGCGGCGCGGGAAGAATCAATCAAAAAACTTTTAAATTCAGCACGAAGGGAGAAATTTTGATGATTGGTGTAAGAAATGTTGTTGCGATCGTTTGCGGCGGAGGTCCCGCGCCCGGAATCAATGCGGTTATTCATTCCGTTGTCAACACCGCCAGCCGTCACGGTTGGGACGTTCTCGGAATGTACGACGGTTTTTCTCATCTCGGACGCGGTGAAAAAAGTTATATTCGCCTCGATCCCTCCAACGTCAACAGAATTCATTTGACGGGCGGATGTATTTTGAGAATGTCGCGTTTCAATCCGACGAAAAAAGAATCTGATTTGCGCACGGTTGTCGATACTTTGACTGAACTCGGCGTAGGCTATCTCGTGACAATCGGCGGCGATGATACCGCTTTCAGTTCCTCAAAAGTTTCTGAATACGCCCGCCAACTCGGTCGCACGATTAACGTTGTTCACGTCCCGAAAACTATCGACAACGATTTGCCTTTGCCTGAAGGTATTCCGACTTTCGGTTTTGAAACTGCCCGCGCTTTCGGCACGACGGAAATTCAAAATTTGATGGAAGATGCCCGCACTTCAAACAATCGCTGGTATTTTACTATCGCAATGGGAAGAACTGCCGGACATCTCGCGCTCGGTATGGGACGCAGTGCAGGCGCGGCGGTTACGATTATTCCCGAAGAGTTCCCGCAAGAAAAAATTCGTCTTCAGCAGATTGTTGACATTATTGTCGGCTCGATTGTCAAACGCTATCTCATCGGCAAAAATTACGGCGTGGCGGTCATTGCCGAAGGCGTTATCGAAAAAATTGCCGAAGAAGATTTTGCGGAAATCGGCAACGTTGTTCTTGATGAACACGGTCATATTCGTTACGCTGAACTTGACTTTGGCGAAATTATCAAGCAAAAAGTTCTCGCCGAACTCAAAAGATTGGATCTCAATTTCTCAATCGTCGACAAAGAACTCGGCTACGAATTTCGTTGTGCCGCGCCGATTGCTTACGACATCGACTATGCAAGAAATCTCGGTTATGAGGCAATGCAATTTTTGTTCAGAGGCGACAGCGGTGCGCTTATCACGGTTCAGGACAATAAGGCCGTGCCGATGCGCTTTGAAGATATTCGCGATCCGGAAACCGGCAAAACTTACGTCCGCCGCGTGAATATAAATTCTGTTCACTACAAAATTGCTCGCGGGTTTATGATGCGTCTCGAAAAAGGCGATTTGGACGATGCGGGAATTGCAAACGCTTTCAGAATGAGTCCCGAAGAATTTAAAAATCGTTACAACTATCTTTTCGACGGCGAACCGACCATTGATTAAAAAAATTTTTTCCAAATAAAAAAAATCTCCGTTCAAAAATTTTTGTTCGGAGATTTTTTTTTTTCACAAAAAAATTTTTCAGCTTGCCAAAACTTCGCAACCGGTTTCAGTTATCAAAATTGTTTTTTCCCATTGCGCGGATAAACTGCCGTCCTTTGTGCGAACGGTCCATTTATCCGACTCATCGACAGTAACCTGTTTTCTGCCCGCGTTAATCATCGGCTCGACAGTCAAACTCATTCCCGGCACCAAAAGCATTCCCGAATCCGCCGCGCAGTCATGACTTACGAACGGATCTAAATGAAATGCTTTTCCGCAACCGTGCCCGCCCAAATCCGTGACAACGCTGTAACCGTTAGCCCGCGCCATTTTTCCGCAAGCCGCTCCGATGTCGCCGACGAAGTGCCAAGGTTTTGCCGCCGCAATTCCCGCCTCCATAATATCGCGAGTAATTTTTATCAACCGTTGAGCTTCCAAAGAAATTTCTCCGACAGTGAACATTCTCGACGCGTCAGCAAAATATCCGTCCAAATCCGTCGTAATGTCGATATTTAAAATATCGCCGTTCTTCAAAATTTCTTTTCGCGAGGGGATGCCGTGACAAACAACATCATTCACCGAAATGCAAATACTTTTCGGAAAACCTTCAAAGCCGAGACAGCTGGGATGGGCTCCGTGACTTGTGATAAATTCGTGAACAGCGTCGTTAATCGTCAAAGTGTCCACGCCTTCTTTGACGAGAGAGCCCGCCAACTCCAACGCGCCGAAATTTATCACTGCCGCACGCTTGATTCCCTCGACGTCAGCCGCGTTGTTAATAATTTTGTGCGGCGGTCGAATTTGTCCCCGCTGCCCGACAAATTTCATCGACTCAATTTTTTCGTCCATTTCCAAGTGACATTTTTTATATTTTTTGCCGCTCCCGCACCAACAGGGATCATTTCGTTTCATATTTCGCAACAACTCCTTAAAAAATTTTACAATCATTTTTAAACCTTCGTCAAAAAATTCTCCAAAATAATTTTTCCGTGCGGTGTCAAAATACTTTCGGGGTGGAATTGAACGCCGAAAATTTTTGAATTTTTATGTTCAACCGCCATAACTTCGCCGTCAATCGTTCGCGCGGTGATTTTCAGACAATCGGGCAAAGTTTTTTCGTTCAATGCAAGAGAATGATAACGTCCGACCAAAAATTTTTTCGGGCAATTTTTGAACAGTGCAGAATTTTCGTCGCAAATAATTTCGGACTGCTTGCCGTGCATAAGTTTTTTTGCGTAAGTGATAATTCCGCCGAATGCCGCGCAAATTGCTTGATGACCGAGACAAACGCCGAGAATCGGAATTTTATCAAAAAAAATTTTTACAACGTCGACAATAATTCCCGCGTCTTCAGGTCTGCCGGGTCCGGGCGAAAGAATTATTTTCGACGGCGAAATTTTTTTTATCTCTTCGACAGAAATTTTATCGTTGCGGACAACTTTTATATTGGGTGAAATTTCCCCCGTCAGCTGATAAAGATTGTAGGAAAAACTGTCATAATTATCAATCAGCAAAATCATTTTCAAACGTCCTCCAGATTTATTTCGAGAGCTTTCAAACAGGCTTTAGCTTTATTCATGCACTCGTCAAATTCTTTTTCGGGAACGGAGTCATAAACAATTCCCGCGCCGCTCCTGACAAAAATTTTGCCGTTCTTCTTGTAAACAATTCTGATAGCAATCGCCGTGTCCAAATTTCCCGTAAAGTCGATGTAACCGAGTGCGCCACCGTAAATTCCGCGCTTATTTTTTTCAAGTTCGGAAATAATTTCACAGGCGCGAATTTTCGGGGCACCCGATAAAGTTCCGGCAGGCAAAACCGCTTCGATTGCGTCAAGTGCGTCGAAATTATTTTTTATTTTGCCGCGAACTACCGAACCGATGTGCATGACGTGAGAAAATTTTTCTATCGCGTGAAGTTTTTCGACTTCAACGCTGCCAAACTCTGAAATTTTTCCCAAGTCGTTGCGTCCCAAATCGACCAGCATATTATGTTCGGCGAGTTCTTTTTCGTCCGACAAAAGTTCTTTTTCTAAAAATTCATCTTCTTCAAAAGTTTTTCCGCGCGGACGAGTTCCTGCAAGCGGGAATGTGTGCAAAATTCCGTCTTCGAGTTTTACCAAAGTTTCCGGACTTGCTCCCGCCACTTCCATATCCGTTCCCGAAAAATAAAACATATACGGCGACGGGTTTATCGTCCGCAAAATTCGGTAAGTGTCGAGCAAAGAGCCTTCAAACGGCGCGGAAAGTCGGTTTGACAGAACTATTTGAAAAATATCTCCTTCGCGAATGTAATTTTTTGCGCGTTCGACCATTTCGCAATAAGTTTTTTTGTCGAAAAGCGGCTTGACTTCGTCCAAAAGTTTGCCTGAAGGTTCAAATTTTTTCTCGCCGTGCAAAATTAAATTTTTTAAATTTTTCAGTTCATCGACGGCATTTTGATAACTTTGCTCAAAATTTTCCGTCGGCATATTCACGATTAAAATAATTTTTTGGCGGAAATTGTCGAAGGCGATAACTTTATCAAAAAGCATCAAGTCAACGTCTTGAAAATTTTCCGCGTCGTCGAGTTCGGTTTTCAAAGTCGGCTCGGAGTAAGAAATATAATCGTACGCGAAATAGCCGACAAGTCCGCCCGTGAAAGTCGGCAAATTTTCAATGCGCGGGCTTTTGTATTCGGCTAAAATTTTTCGGATTTCGGCGGAAGGATTTTCCGTAAAAAATTCTTTGTCGCCGATTTTCATTTTGCCTTTCGTGCAAGTTATGCAAAGTTTCGGTTCAAAGCCGAGAAAAGTAAATCGCCCCCACTTTTCGCGCTCGGCAACGGATTCAAGCATGTAACAATGCGCGGAAACATTTTTTAAAATCCGCAAAACTTCAATCGGAGTGGCGATGTCGGATAAAATTTCGCAACTTAGCGGAATGACTTTAAATTTTTCTTCGGCAACGATTTTTTTTATTTCGTCGAAAGTCGGATTCAGATTCATCTGGCATTTTCCTTTACAAAAAAAATTCACGCTGAAAAATATCACAAGCGCGAATTTATTTCAAGTCAAAAAAAACTCCGCAAATTTTTCGCGAAGGTTAAAAAATTTTCTATCCACTGTTCACTAACCACTAAAAATTATTCTTCTTTCGGAGCGTCTTTTTTTATTTTGAGTTCGACTGTAAATTTTGTTCCGTGACCAAGTTCGGAATCGACAAAAATTTTTCCGTCGTGCAGTTTCAAAATTTCCATTGCGATTGCCAAGCCTAAACCGTTGCCGCCCATTTCCCTCGAACGGGCTTTATCGACGCGGTAAAATCTTTCAAAAATTTTTTCTTGATCTTCCGGAGCAATTCCGATCCCGCTGTCCTGCACTGAAAAAATTGCGCGGGTCGATTCGGATTTTTCGTGGCGGACGATGACTTTACCGCCGTTGGGAGTGTATTTAATCGCGTTATCGACGAGAATTAAAATCAGCTGTTTAATTTTTTGTTCGTCGCCGATTAAAATCATTTTCCGAAAATTTTCGCCGATAAGCGCGATTTCTTTTTTTTCTGCGAGCGGCGTCATCATTCGGATATTTTGTTCAAGCAATTTTCCCAAGTCGATTTTCTGCATTTTTACTTTCAAAGCGTTATTGTCACTTCGCGCAACCATAAGCAAATCGCTGACGAGCTTGGACATTTTTTTGACTTCGTCTTTTAAATCGCCCAAAATTTCTTTCAAGAACGGATTTTGAATTGACGGGTCCGCCAAAAGCAAATCCGCGCTCGCCATGACGACGGCTAAAGGCGTTCTAAGTTCGTGTGAAGCGTCCGCGGCAAATTGTCGCTGTTTATCGTACGCCTCTTTCATCGGAATTATCGCACGTCCCGCCATAAAATGACCGATAACCGTTGCGATAATCAGCGCGAGCACTCCGAGAAAAATCAGTGCGTAAGTCGCCTTTTGCAGGCCGGAATATAAAGCCGTGACATCCTTGCCGACGTAAATTATTTGATTTATTTCGCCGATATGAATTTCTTTCGCCGTCATCATTATATTAGTTATTCTGCCGGTCTCGTTGGGATAGTCGAAAACTTTTACTTCGCCGCTGCTCAACTTTTCGGGATTCATCGAGTCAAGGACGAAGGGTTCAACGCGAAAAGACGCGCGGACGAAATCCAAAAGTTGCCCGTCGCGAGTAAAAATGTAGAAAAATAATCTGTCATTGGAATTTTTATAAAATCTGTTCTCGTCGACAGAAACATTCGGGTGTTGAACGTAATAAACCTGCGTTTCCGCGATATTGTCCGCCGCGTCAGAAATTTCCCGCGCCTGTTCGGAAAACATTGACCAATCCATCGTTTTATGGACGACAAAAATCAGCACGACGAGAAATATTGACATCATCAGCGAATAAGCGAATGTCAAACGCAATCGACTGTTCCGAAAAATTTCCAAGTACTACCTCCGCCAATTTCCATCTGATAAAAAAAATTATTTTAAAAGTCCGCCGTCATTTTCAACATCGTAAAGCAATTCACAAATTTCGATAATTTCTTCAATTTCGGGACGCGAAGAAAAATTTTTTAAGTTCTCATAAAAATTTTCTCTGTGAACGACAACCGAACGAATAAACGCCGCCGCATAATCCGTGAAAATTCCTTCCGCGTCGAAAAGTTGCCAAAAATTTTTTACATTCTCTTCAACGTCTATATTATATTCAATCCTGTGAATTATCCGTGAAAATTCTGCGCGAATTTTTTCGGTGAACATCGATTTTAAAAGTGCAAGTTCGGGCATTGATCGCGCGGCGCGAATTAACCAAAATTCAACTTCCAAATCGCCGCCGATATTTTCAAATCCGCAATCGACAAGTTTTTTCAAAAGTTCGGGCGGAGCTTTTTTTCTAAGCGGCGAAAGTCTCACGTGTTTATAAAATGACGCGTATAAAATTCTCTCAAATTCCGTGCGCGTGTAAAATCTTGAAACAATTCCGCCGAAACGTCCGCGCATAAGTTTTTCCAAAATTTTCCAGTGACGAATGTTTCTGAAACTCGTCAGCCAAACGCCCGTCTGCTTTAAATATCGCGAAAAGCCGACTGCAATATCTTGCGGATTTATCACGACTTCCAAAGTTAAATCGCCGATTATCAAGTCAAAAAATTCCTCGTCGAAAGGCAAAATTTTTTCGCGATAGTCCATAACAATTACTTGCGCTTTGTCAAAAAATTTTTCGGCGATTTCTTCTTCAGGCGTGATAAAAAAAATTTCCGACATTGGGAAACGCTCCGCAAGTTCGGAAATATATTCGTAACTTTCCACGACCAAAATTTTTTGAAATAAATCTCCGCCGCCGATAAATCCCGTCAAACTCGGCTTTATATCTTCCACAAAAAAATCTCCCTTCGGTCGATTTTTAGGAGACAGGTTATAGAAAAAACTATTCCCTATCCACTGTCCACTGTCCACTAAATTTCCGGATGAAGTTCCGCACCGTATTCGCGCAGAAAAATTTTTTGATACTTGCGATATTTCGGGTCAAGAGATTTTTCTTTCGGGCAATGTATGCACCAAAAATCTTCAGACTGATTCGGCACGACAACTTTGTAACCCGCCCGCTGCATTTCTTTGCAAAGCGAAGTATCGTATAAATGCCAGCCGTCAAATAAATCTTCGCGCCAAGGCAAATCATATTGAGTCGCCAAAAATAAACCGTCAACGGACTCGACTTCTTGAAAATCTCCGTCCGGTTCTCGACATTCGGAATCAACGACGCTTTCAGGCTCGCAGGCGTGCAAAACTCTGCCGAAAGTTACCATTCCGTCCCACCAAACGCCCGTCTTCGGCAAATTCAAACAACCGATCATCCCGACAACTCCGATATTTTTGTCAGAAAAAATTTTCAGCAAGTCAGAAATTAAATTTTTATTCACGATAAAAGTATCTTGGTGAAGATAAATTTTATATTTCGCATCAGTTTTTTTCATTGCCTCGTTGTAACCTGCAGTCATTGAAATCGCGTCAAAAATCGGAATAATTTCCGCCGTCATTCCTTCGGGAATTTTTAAATGTTTGAGATATAAAAGACATTCGCTGTACCAATAATCGCTGTTGACGCAGGTTATAAACGCAACTTTTTTCTCGTCAGCCAAAATTTTTCACCTCGACGAAATTATAACAAAAAAACAGCCCGAAGGCTAAAAAATTTTATTTCAAATATTTATCGTAAAATTCTCTCGCGGTCACAATTTCTATTCCCGCAAAATTTTTTATATCGTCAACAAATCATTGTCGCCGCTCACGATATAAATTGCCCTCGCGTCAATCGCGCAATTTATAAATTTATCATCTTTCGGGTCGCGGCAAATTTTTAAATCTGAAACTTTTTCAAAATTATGCAAGTCTTTAAAAAATTTTTCAAAAAGTTCCTCATTCAAAATGTATTTCGGATTTAAAAGTTTTTTCTGAATCTGTTCTTTATATTCCGTGATTATTTCTTTATTTACACAAACTTGAAATTTTTCAAAATCCGTCTTGATTAAAAATTCTTTCGGCAGTCCGTGAAAAAATAATCCGGAAATAATTATGTTTGTATCAATTAAAATTTTCATTCAATATCTGTCAGCCTTCACAATTTTATTCACATATTCGGCGATTTTATCTTCATAAGTGTCGGGGTCTTGCTCCCACTCTGCGAACATCGCCTGTTCATCTGCAAAAGATTTATTTTCAAATCGCCTTGCATATTGAACAATCGCCAACAAATATTTTTCGGGAATATTTTCAATTAAATTTATCGCCTCTGCTCTCAATTCTGACATTTTCGCCGCCTCCAAAATTTTTTTATCAAATTTTTGTATTCCACATAATTAAAGCGTCTTCAGTCGGGCTGTCGTAATAATTTTTTCGCCGCCCGACGCTTTTCAGTCCGAAATTTTCATAAAGTTTAATCGCCGCCGAATTACTCGCGCGAACTTCTAAAGTTATCGCCGTTGCCCCGCGAATTTTGCAAAGTCCAATCAATTCGGCGAAAAGTTTTTTTCCGATACCCTGACCGCGAAAATTTTCCTCAACCGCAACGTTCATAACTTCCGCTTCGTTGAAAGAAATCCACGCGCCCGCATAAGCAATAATTTTCCCGTCGATTTCTCCGACAACGTATTCTGCAAAATCTCTGTTCGCCTCGTTCAAAAAATCTTCGCGCTTCCAAGGTTTTGAAAAAGTTTTCATTTCAATTTCGGCGACGGCGTCCGCATCTTCAGCCGTCATTTTTCGGAAAGTAATTTTTGCCGTTTCTCCCATAAAACTTCCGCCTCCGACCTGCGAATATAAAGCGGCTCCAAATTCATCACGTTTGAAAATTTTTCTTCTTCAAAAAATTTTTTTCCGCAAAATGCGACGTTGACGGCACGGGGCATTTTTAAATTTATCGGCGCGATTTTTACATTTTTCGGCAGGGGAATTTTTATTTTATGCAAAATGTCCCCGCATAAAAAAATTTCGCCGTCATTTTCTCCGGCTTGAATTACAATTTCTTCAATCGGTTTGACTTCAATTTCTGACAGCGCGACGCAATTTTTAAATTTTTGAACGTAAGCGCGATTTTTTTGCGCGTCCAACATCGGCAAGACTGTTGCGGAATTTGTAGGGAAATTATACGCCATCGCCTGAAGAGTCGGCACCCCGATAATTTTTATTTTCCAGGCGTACGCAAGAGACTTTGCCGCCGCAAGTCCAATTCTTAAACCCGTGAACGATCCGGGACCGATACTCACTGCAACAGCGTCAATTTTTTCTGCGCCGGAAATTTTTAAAACTTCTTCAATTTGCGGCATTAAAGTTTCAGAGTGCGCTTTTATATCTTCGCGATTTATTTCCGCCAAAAATTTTTCATCGGAAATGACCGCGACGCTCGAAACTTTTGTTGCCGTTTCTATTGCAAGTATTTTCAAATTTTTTACCTCGAATTAAAATTTTATTTCAGCAAAACAGCGATAACCATTGCGGCAATCCCAAGAAAAGTTACAATAGTCTGATTTCGTCCGCTTGCTTGGATGTTTTGAAGACTTTGACGAATCTCGACCATTTCCGCGTGACGCTGATTATCTCTGTCACGCATTTCGTCTATAAAGTCGTCAATTCTGTTGTTAGTTGCGTCAATTTTTGCCAACAACGAATTAAACTTTTCATCGTGGACTTCGATTTTCGTTTTAAGTTGATTGTTGATAATTTCTTGTTCAGTCATTTTAATCACCGCCTTAATCGTCAGTGCTTACAAATTCCTCCAATTCATGAATAAATTCCAAATGTTCCTCGCCGACGCAAGAAAAATTTATCCGCCGCATATTTCTGGAATCTTTTATCCGTTCAATTTCAATTTTCACATAATCGTCAGGCAGAGCTTCGGAAAATTTTTCTGCCCACTCGATAAAAACAATTCCTTCGGGAAAATCCGTATACTCATAAAAGCCGATGTCCTCAAGTTCGTCTTCATTTTGCAGACGATAAAGATCGAAATGAACAATCGGACAAAAACCCTCGTAAATATTCATCAAGTTAAAAGTCGGGCTGGTAACTTCGCCTTGAACGCCCAAAGTTCTCGCCATACTTTGCACAAAAAGAGTTTTTCCCGCGCCCAAACCGCCTTCAAGACAAATGACCGTGCCTTCGCGGACGCGTTGAGCAACTTTTTCTGCCAATTTTACCGTCCCGTAAGGGGACTGCGTTATGTGAGTAAACAAAAAAATTTCATCTCCTCAAAAATTTCATGATTTCTTTGAAGTATTATAAACAAAATTTTTCGCAATGAAAAGAGCAAAATAAAAAAGCCGAAGCCAATCACGCCGATTAACTTCGACTTTTTTTGAATCGCGACTTAAAAAAATTTTTTTACCGTCAAAATATTTTTTTCTTCTTCGCGTCTGTAAAAAATTTCGTCAACATTTTTTTTGACGAGGAAAATTCCCAGTCCGCCGATTTGTCTTTCTTCCGCGCCCAAACTTGTATCGGGGTCTTTGTGTTCAAGCGGATTGTAAGGCGTGCCGGAATCGATAAAAATTAAATTTATCGCACGCGGCTCATCGTCAAAACTTCTGCAAACGGTAACCGTGCCGACAGAATCTTTGTAAGCGTAACTCGCCACGTTCACAAAAAGTTCCTCGATCACCAATTCCATCTGCATGGTAACTTTCATCGGACAGTCGCGGCTTTCCAGTGCGTCAATCACAAATTCCGTGACGGATGTCAAATTTTCCAACTTCGCATCGATTGTAAGTTTTTCCATCGATAAATCCCCGTCAATTCTCAATTTTCATGAGGTCGGCGAAACCCGTCATTTCCAAAACTTCCATAACCGTATCGTTGACGTGGCAAATTTTCATGCTGCCCTGCTTGTTCATTCGCTTTTGAGCCATGAGCAAGGCGCGAAGTCCGGCGGACGCGATGTACTTTAAGTTCGTGAAATCGAAAATCAAGTCATTCACGCCGTCAAGTGACTTGTTGAGTTCGTCGGTCAGGGTCTGCGCGTTTGAAGCGTCAAGCCTGCCCGATAAGGTCATGTTTAAAGTCGTCCCGTCCAAATTTTTCGTAATTTCCATTGAATAAAAAACCTCCTTCTTTTTGGGTGGAAAGGTCAAAAGGCAGTCAGGCAAAAAGTTTTGCTAACTCTCCACCTTTGCACTTCGTCACCTTTTCACCTCCTAAACAATTTTTCTTGCGATGAGCTGATCCATGCAGTGACGATGATGAGGAACACCCTCGCTTGAGCAGTCGAAATAAATTTCCTCCATCAGCTCAAATTTCCAATCTTTGCCGTAATAGGCGAAAAGTTCCGCCGTTTCATAAGAATACGCGTTTTTGTCCCAATCCGGCGCGGGCTCGATGAAATTTTTTTCGATAATCGCGCTAAGAACACTCAAGCCGCCATTATTGGTTTGAGCTTGAAACATTTTGAAAACCCTCGCCCGTTCTCTCGGCGGAATGTATTGCAGGGCTCCGCAATCAGCAAAGATTATATCAAACTTTGTTTCAATTTCATAGTTCAAAATGTCCGCATTGAAAAAATTTATTTCCAGACCGGCTTTTTGGGAAAAATTTTTCGCCTTATCCAGATTTTTTTCGGAAGTGTCGCAGGCAGAAACGATATAACCGTTTCGCGCAAAAAAAATCGCCGATTGTCCTTCGCCGCAAGCAACATTTAAAATGCTCAAGGGCTTGGTCGGCGGAAGAAATTTTAAAACTTTCCGCTCAATTCGCCTTATCGTGTCCCCCCAATTCATTGCGCATTTTTTGCAATTTTTTTCAAACTCGGTCACGCGCAAATTTTCTGCGCGATAACCGAAAAGAGCGTCAACACTTACATCAAAAAACGCCGCAATCTTTGGCAACATGTCAACGTCAGGACGGCTCTGCCCGTTTTCCCAGCGCGAAATCGACTGCGGGGTCACGCCCAATTTTTCTGCAACAACTTCCTGTGTCAATCCCCTCCGCTTTCGTAAAGTGTAAATTTGTTCAGATAAAATATTTTCTTTCACTAAAACTCTCTCCCTTGACTGAAATACCTTCATTGCTTCATACAAAAAATATTTTTCCTAAAGGTTATCTTCCAATTTCAAAATTATGTCGCGAAGTTCCGCCGCCCTTTCAAATTCCAAATTCCTCGATGCTTCCTGCATTTGCGCCGTCAGATTTTTGATTAAAGTTTTTTTCTGCGAAGGTGTCAATTTTTTGAGAATTTCACTTGTCGATTTATTTTTTATTCGCTCGGATTTTTTTAACGGCAATTCAATTAAAGGCGCAACGGGCTTTTCGATTGTTTTCGGCGTGATGTGATTTTTTAAGTTGTAAGCCTGCTGAATTTTTCGCCGCCGCTCGGTTTCGTCCATCGCTCTTTTCATTGAGTCAGTAATTTTTTCTGCGTACAAAATGACTTTTCCATGTGCATTTCTCGCCGCCCGCCCGATTGTTTGAATCAGCGAAGTTTCGGATCGCAAAAATCCCTCCTTGTCCGCGTCCAAAATCGCTATCAACGAAACTTCCGGCAAGTCTAAGCCCTCTCGCAAAAGATTTATCCCGACAAGTACGTCAAATTTTCCCGCTCGCAGGTCGTGAATAATTTCCGCCCGCTCAATGGTCACCACGTCAGAATGTAAATATTTTACGCGAATTCCCGCGCTTGTCAAATAATTTGTCAACTCTTCCGCAAATTTTTTTGTTAACGTTGTGATTAAAACTCTTTCGTTGACTTTGACGCGCTCATGGATTTCTGAAATTAAATTATCAATTTGATTTTCAATCGGTCGCACTTCGACAATCGGATCCAAAAGCCCCGTCGGTCTGATAATCTGTTCGACTTTTTGACCCGCCCGTGAAAGTTCGTAAGGTGCGGGAGTTGCGGAGACGTAAATTATTTGAGAAATTTTTTCGTTAAATTCGTCGAAAGTCAACGGCCGATTATCTCTCGCGCTCGGCAATCTGAAACCGTTGTCAATTAAGACAGATTTTCTCGACTGATCGCCGTTGTACATCGCGCGAATTTGTGGCAGGGTTACATGAGATTCGTCGATAACCGTCAAAAAATCTTTCGGGAAATAATCAATCAGCGTAAAAGGCGGTTCGCCTTCAGCGCGTCCGGTCAAATGCCGCGAATAATTTTCAATTCCCGAACAGTAGCCCATTTCCTGAATCATTTCCAAGTCAAAATTTGTTCGCTGTTCAATTCGTTGCGCCTCGATAAGTTTTTTATTTTCCCGAAAAAAATTTATTTGTTCGACAAGTTCCGCACGAATATTTTTTTCTGCGCGTTCAAGGTCGTTTTCATCCGCAACATAATGAGATGCGGGGAAAATAAAAATTTCTTTCCTCACGCCCAAAATTTTTCCCGTCAAAATTTCAAATTCGGAAATTTTTTCAATTTCGTCGCCAAAAAGTTCAATTCTTATCGCCCGACCATTGTAACCTGCGGGAGTGACTTCGACGACATCGCCGCGCACTCGAAATTTTCCGCGCTCAATAATAACGTCATTTCTTTCGTAACGAATGGCAACGAGTCTTTTTAAAATCTCTTCGCGCTCGATATTTTGCCCTTTGTAGAGGTGAAGGACGAGTTTTGAATAATTTTCGGGAGAACCGAGTCCGTAAATACAAGAGACACTGGCAACAATTATCACGTCGCGCCGCTCAAAGAGGCTGCAAGTCGCCGAGTGTCTCATTTGATCAATTTCGTCGTTAATCGACGCATCTTTTTCGATATAAGTATCTGTCGCGGGCAAATAGGCTTCGGGCTGATAATAATCATAATAACTTACGAAATAGCCGACGTAATTTTCGGGAAAAAAACTTTTGAACTCCGCCGCAAGTTGCGCCGCCAACGTTTTGTTGTGAGCGATGACCAAAGTCGGAAGTTGAATTTTTTCGATAACTTTCGCAATCGTGTAAGTTTTTCCCGTGCCCGTCGCGCCGAGTAAAACTTGTGCGGCTAAACCGTCCTCAAGTCCTTCCGCCAAATTTTCTATTGCTTGCGGTTGATCTCCCGTCGGGTTGAACGGCGCAACGACTTTAAATTTTTTTTCTTCCATAATTTTTTAAATTTCCTGCGCCGTCAAAAGTGCTTCGACTTTTAAATCAGAGGTTTTATTTAAGTCGATAAATTCATTTTTCACGGTCTGCACAACGGGTTGGTCAGTGACTCTTGCCTCGTCGATGTAAACAATTTTC
Organism: uncultured Selenomonadaceae bacterium; assembly: GCA_905236725.1. GTDB lineage: Bacteria > Bacillota > Negativicutes > Selenomonadales > Selenomonadaceae > Quinella. The sequence goes on from CAJOCT010000003.1 coordinate 41,851, forward strand.
GCGCGTTGACCGTCACTCAAGCCGACCCAGTTGCCGTTCAAAGCGCGGCGGAAATTTCTCATGAACAAAATTCCGAACCGCGTATCAATTTTTCCCTTCAAAACGTCTTCGTACAAAACTTTGAAAATATCGAAAGGCGAATTTCTCTTCGCGTAAGAACGATTTGCGGCCATTGCGTCGTAAACGTCAAGAATGCCGATAATTTTGCCGAAGTCAGAAATTTGATCGCCCTTGAGTCGATTGGGATAACCCGAGCCGTCGCATCTTTCGTGGTGATTGAGAACGCCGGATAAAATATCAGTTTTATTTTTCAGCGCGGAAAGTTTGAGCATGTCATAAGCGTAATCTACGTGGCGTTTTATCTGCGCGAACTCTTCCGCGTCGAGCTTGCCTTTTTTGTTCAAAATTTCTTTCGGGACTTTGACTTTGCCGATCTCGCTCAAAATTCCCGAAAGAATAATATCGTTCGTCAACTCTTGATTGTAACGAAGCCAGCTTGCATAAATTCCCGCCAAAATTCCGACGTTCGCCGCGTGATGAATCGTATAGTCACCTTTCCGCGTCATGTTGTGAATTTGAGTAATCGCCGTCGCTCCGTCGCAAATTTCCTTTATATTTTCCGGCGTGACAATTTCGTTTAAGGTATCCAAATCCAGTTCGTTATGCCGCTCAAACTTATAGAAAACGTCATAAATTTTGTCATACGTTTTTTGATAGCTGTCGAGATATTCCGAATCAATTAAATGTTCCTGCCCGGCAACGTCCGCAGTTTCCTCCTCTTCGACTTCGTCAATGTAAACCGAAAAAATATTATGCCCGATAAGATTTTGAATCATATCCGCATTGAGAGTAGTATTTTTCTTTAGAATAACTTTGCCGTCAATATCAAGGACATCTCGCCCGACCTTCATCCCCGAGCGCAAAACATCCACGTCATAAGACCTTAACACATAACCGCCCCCACCGTTTCTAATGCGTAATTCGTAATGCTTAATGCGCAGTGAAAAATTACAAATCTCTGATTTTCAGTTGCGGGTAATATTTGCCACGACATAAAATTTTCCTGCAACCCTGTCGCCGGTTTTCGATTAAAAGTTTTTGCTAAAAAAAAAATTTTTTTGCCGAATTGAAGGAAAAATTTAATTTATGTAAAATTTAATTCCAATATTTAAAAACTCAGGTATTATCTTTTTTGGAAAGGGTTGGTTTTTTAATGAGCTGGATGGACAATTTAAAAGTTGCCTACAAGTTGATCGTCCTGAACATCGTCGCTTTGTTAGGCATGGTAGTTATCGGGGGTTTCGGATATTTCGCACTTCAAGACGCGAAAGCCGACATTAACAGAATGTACCAAGTAAACCTCAAAAATATCGACTTGGCGGGGCAGGCTCGTCATGCAATGCGTATGGCTCAACTTCAAGCAATTTTGGGACCTTTGAACGGCGATCCCGCAGTTTTTCAAGGTCGAATGGACAGATTCAATAACAGTCTTGCAGAAATGGACAAGAATATTGTCGATTACATCGAAATTAACAGAGACACTCCGGAATTGATTCAGCAGTTAAACAAAATTCAAGGTCTGTGGGATACATTCAAACAAAAAACAAGTACGCTTATCGCCATGCGTCCTCCGACAAACGGCGATACATCTGCCATTGCGGCTCACAGAAATCAAGCAATTTCCTATTACGACGCGAATCTTTTGCAACTCGGTTTGGACGTGGGTAATGAACTCGCGGCACTGCAACAACTTTCCCGCGATATTTCGGAAAGAGAAATAAAAGCTACTGAAGAAGAAATTGACGCAACAACTCGCAACGTTATTATCGCGATGATTGCCTGCGCATTGGTTTTAATCGGCACGAGTATTGCAATTACAAAAGCCGTCACCACTCCGTTGAACAATATGATTCACATTTGCAACAAACTTCGTGACGGCGATTTCCGTGACAAGGGACACACTGCAGACCCGCGCGGTGATGAATTTGGTTTGATGAACACTGCGGTTTTTGATATGCGCACGACGATTAACCAACTCATGAAAAAAACTTCCGCCACTGCCGAACAACTCGCCGCCTCTTCCGAAGAGTTGACAGCCTCCGCTCATCAATCCGCGCAAGCCTCCGAACAGGTCGCGCAATCCGTCACAAATTCCGCCGCCGCAGTTGCCGAACAGCAACAGAATGTTTCGGACGCAATGGACGCAATTTCTCACGCAATGAACTCTATCAAGGCTCTTAACGAAGCGTCGGTCGTTGTCGGCGAAAAAGTTGACGAAGCGGCTAAGCAAGCGGCTTACGGCTCAACCGCCATTGAAACTGCCGTAAATAAAATTTTAAGCGTTGAAAAAATTGTCAATATCTCCGCCGGAACCGTCGATAAACTCGGTCAGCGTTCTAAAGAAATCGGGCAGATTGTCGAGGCCATCAGCGGAATTGCGGAACAAACAAACTTGCTTGCGTTGAATGCGGCGATAGAGGCGGCTCGCGCAGGTGAACACGGGCGCGGTTTTGCCGTCGTTGCTGATGAAGTTCGTAAACTTGCTGAAGAATCTCAAAAAGCCGCTCAAAAAATCGCAAGTCTCATCGGCGCAATTCAGCAGGATACCGATGACGCAGTTGCATCAATGCACGAAGGCAGTGTCGCCGTTAAGGAAGGCACAAAATCTGTTGAAGAACTTCGCACGTCCTTTGAAAATATCGGCAACGCCTCGGGACAGGTTACCGACAGGACGCGTTCAATGGAAAATGATATTAAATCCGTCTCCGACGACACTAACTTGATTCAAACTCGTTCCGAAAAAATTTCCGAAAACAGCAATCGAGTGGCAAGCGAAATGGAATCTGTTTCAGCCGCGTCAGAGGAGCAATCCGCTTCTGCCGGTGAAATTGCTTCCGCCTCCGACGCTCTTGCCAACCTCGCTCAAGATTTGCAAAACTCCTTACAACATTTTAAATTCTGAAAAATTTTTTCAAACAAAAAATCCCTTCGACAAAAAATATCGAGGGGATTTTTTTTAGTTGCGAAAATATTTTTTTAAATCGACTGCAAAATATTTTTTAAAAATTGTCCCGTGTAAGATTTTTCGACTTGAGAAATTTCTTCGGGCGTACCCGTAGCAACAACTTCGCCGCCTTTGTCTCCGCCGTCCGGTCCCAAGTCGATGATATAATCCGCGCATTTTATCACGTCAAGATTGTGTTCGATAATTAAAACCGTGTCGCCCCTGTCAACAAGTCTTTGCACAACGTCGATAAGTTTTTTCACGTCGTCGAAGTGCAAACCGGTCGTCGGCTCGTCCATGATATAAATATTTTTTCGTTGAGTAATCGGGCGGGCAAGTTGTGCGGCAAGTTTTACGCGCTGACTTTCTCCGCCGCTCAAAGTATTTGCGGGCTGCCCGAGTTCAATATAACCCAGTCCCACATCGTGAAGAACTTGCAACATTCTTTTTATCGCGGGAATGTTTTCAAAAAATTCCAGTGCCTCGTCAACCGTCATTGAAAGAACGTCCGCGATATTTTTATTTTTATAAGTGACTTCCAAAGTTTCCGCGTTGAATCTTTTTCCCTTGCAAACGTCGCAGGTAACATAAACATCGGGCAAAAAATTCATCGGGATTTTCAAAACGCCGTTGCCGTGACAAGTCTCACACCTGCCGCCCGTGACGTTGAAACTGAATCTGCCGCCCGTGTAACCGCGAATTTTTGCGCCTTGAGTTTGCGCAAACAGATTGCGAATTTTATCGAAAATTTTTGTGTAAGTGACGACGTTTGAGCGCGGACTTCTGCCGATAGGGTCTTGATCAATTTTTATAATCGAACTGATTCCGAACAGCTCAAGAATTTTTTTATCTTTATCAAGTCGAGGAAAAATAATTTCTTCGACGAGAGTGGATTTTCCCGAACCCGAAACGCCCGTGATAATCGTCAAAACTTCGAGAGGAATTTTTACGGAAATATTTTTTAAATTGTGAACGGATAAATTTTCAAAATCTATCGTCCGCGAAAAATTTCTGCGCGATTGAGGAATTTCAATTTTTTTCCTTCCGCTTAAATAATCGCCCGTCAACGAATTTTCATTTCGAGAAACTTCCTCCGCATTCCCGACCGCAATAACTTCACCGCCGTTTTTCCCCGCACCGCGCCCGATGTCAACCAATAAATCCGCCTCGCGCATCGTTTCTTCGTCATGTTCGACGACAAGCAAAGAATTTCCCAAGTCGCGCAGATTTTTCAACGTCGCCAAAAGTTTTTGATTGTCGTGTTGATGAAGACCGATTGAAGGCTCATCGAGGACGTATAAAACGCCCGTCAAAGCAGAACCGATTTGCGTTGCAAGTCTTATGCGCTGAAACTCTCCGCCCGATAAAGTCGCGGATTTTCTGGAAAGCGTCAAATAATCCAATCCGACGTCCTGCAAAAATTTCAGCCGAGATTTAATTTCTTTCAAAACTTGTCGAGAAATTTTTTTTTCGGTGTCGCTCAATTTATTTTCAAGTTCAGAAAAAAATTTTCCGCAACCTTCCACCGATAAATCCGAAACTTCGGCAATATTTTTTTCTCCGACCGTAACGCTCAAGGCGGCGGGATTTAATCTTTTTCCGTGACAGGCGGGGCAAATATCGGACTCATTGTCAGTCATTTTAAATTCGTGAATCGCCTGCATCCACTCAAACATACTTTGCCAGTTGAGTTGCTGAAAAATTTTTCCGAGACCTTCGCAAGTCGGACAATATCCGCGCGGGCTGTTGAAAGAAAAAAGTTGCGGCTCAAGGTCAGGCAAACTTATTCCGCAATCGACGCAAGAATTTTTTTCGCTGAACGTCAAAATTTTTTCGTCAACTTCAACATAAACAATCCCTCCGCCGAATTTCAGCGCGGTTTCGAGAGAATCACTCAAACGCGAACGAATATTTTCACGGACGACAAGCCTGTCAACAATCAGTTCGATATTATGTTTTTTGGTTTTGGCAAGTTTAATTTCGCTGTCGAGCTCAAAAATTTCTCCGTCAACTTTCACGCGAACAAAGCCGGAATTTCTCAGCCGCTCAAAAGTTTCTTTGTGAGTACCCTTCTGAAGTTTTGCAATCGGCGCAAGCAAAATAATTTTCGTGCCTTCGGGAAGTTTTAAAATTTGTTCGAGAATTTGATCCAAACTTTGCGGCGTGACGGGTTTTCCGCATTTCGGACAGTGCGGCTTGCCGATTCTTGCGAAAAGTAATCTCAAATAATCGTAAATTTCCGTGACGGTGCCGACGGTCGAGCGCGGATTATTATTTGTTGTCTTTTGATTTATCGCAATCGACGGACTTAACCCCTCAATCTGTTCAACGTCAGGTTTGTCGGGCAGACCCAAAAACTGCCGCGCGTAACTTGAAAGACTTTCCAAAAATCTGCGTTGACCTTCGGCATAAATTGTGTCGAAGGCAAGAGAACTTTTTCCCGACCCCGACACGCCTGTTATAACGACAAATTTTTCTCGCGGAATTTCCACATCAATATTTTTTAAGTTGTGAACTTTTGCGCCGCGAACTTTTATAAAATCCAAAAAAATTCCCCCGATTAAGCAATTTTAAATTTCGGGGAATTATATTACTTATCGAAAAAAATTCAAAGTTTTATTTTCCGCGAAAAATTTTTCTTGACTTTTTCAACAGTGGGGGGGGGTATAATATGGTTTAATCAGTTTTAAACAAAGTTTTTTTGGGAGGATTGGTTTTTTATGAAAAAGTTTTTCGACTTGCAGATGTTTGCAAAAGTTGTCAAGCTGACGAATAAGGCTGACTATTACGAGAACGAAACTTCAAATGTAAAAATTTTGGCACTGGGTGGAGATGATACCATCAAAATAATTCTGTCGGCGAATTTGAATTTAATTCCTCCGAAAAAATTTCTCAAGAAAATTTAATCACTTTCGCCGAAAAATAAAATTTTTTCTCTGCATAAAAAAAATTTCCCGACGAATTATCGCCGGGATTTTTTTTTCAAACGGTGAAGGTACTCCGACTTAAAGAAGTCGGAGCTTCCTGCTTCATCGGCTGTTGCACGATAGCAAGTATCGCGTCTTACATAGTCTCCACAGGCGTGAATNNNGCAACGCCTGAATTCTACTGTAATGATTTTAGCGTGTCAAGCGCAATTCATCCCGCCACTTGTAGAAGAGGGGGATTTCTTGCTAATCAAGGTTAAAAATTTTTTATCTCAACAACGCGGCTATCCCTTCATAGTTGAAATATAATTTTTCTGCCCGTTCGCCGAAAGGAATATCCACTTTGACGGCGTGTTCATCGCTGACAAAATTTCCGTCCGTCATTCTGCCGAGTTTAAACCAACTTGACATTCTCGCGACATGCCCGTAAGCGTCCAAAAAGTTTGCAACCGTACAATCACCGCCGCCGGGCCGTTCACCGATTATTTTTGCCAAGCCGTCCGCCTGCGCGAAGAAAGGCAGAGCATTAGCGCAAGAGTATGAACAGCCGCTTGTCAAAATATAAAAATCATATTGACCGCCGAAGCCGTCCCGCGCATCGAATTCACCGTCCAAATTCGTGTCTACGTGATACCATTCGGAACAATAATTTTGATTCAGCGTGTGAAAATATGTCAGATTAACTTCACCGTCCGGCAAAAGAAAACCTAAAATCGCAGTCAAAGCCGCGACAGAGCCTCCGCCGTTATTCGACAGGTCGATAACAACTTTTTTGACGTTGGAATTTTGCTGAATTTTTTCAAACGCGTCATAAAAAAGCCCGGAAGTGCTTTCATCATAAAAATTTTCATCGGGAAGGCGGAAATAAAAATCGCTTTCCGCCAAACTTTCCGCAAAACTTTCAAAGTAAATAAAAGCAGTGTCGCCGACAATATCCACGCGCGAAAAACCGAAATCTTTCGGCTTGAGTTTTCTCATGCGCTCAAAATTTGCGGACAACTTGCTGTTATCTTCGCTGCGATCTCTGCCGACTTCGGTTTCAAGTTCAACATTTTTGGTACTTACAAAATATTTTGCCTTATCAAGCCAATGTTTGTCAGGTTTGCTGCTGTCGTCGCGAAAAATATATTCCAAAATGATCGGGTCAAATTTCAACTGTCTGCAAGCAGCTTGATATTGCTCGTAAGTTCCCGTTTAACCTGCCGAAAAATCAACGCCCATATCTTGCACTTTGTAAGCAAGTTTTTGCAACGCTTGCGAAAGTGGCAACATACCGCCGTAAGCTGTGATAATTTTGACTGTGTTGGTGTAGGTGGATGTGTTAAAGACGCTGTGACTTAAAAGAACGTTGTCATGACCGCTGTCGAAAAGTTTGTAAACCAAATCCAAGAAGGCTTCGGAATTTTGTTCGGTATCAGTCGACAATAATTTTTCCTTCAGACCGTTTTCTGCAAGGTAACTGTCAAAATTTTTAATGCCCTTTTCGTTCTTGTGACCGTAATATAAATCAAAAAGCAGGCAGGTCGTGCCGTAAGCATATTTTGCATAAGCGGCGGGAATTTCTTTTTCTTGAGAAAATCTGCCGGAATAATAATCTGTGGAATACGGATTTAATTTGATGTTCGGGTTCCAGTTGTGCCCGTAAATATGACCGATCGGATTGCGTATGTCATAAAAAGCATCGCCGTTAAAAGAAAGGCAATTTGTACCTTGAGGCACGGCAAAAATATTTTGCAGTGCGGCAAAAGGCAACAAAATTTCATTTTCCTGTCGAACAATATGCAGACCGTAAGATTGCAAGTCAATGGTCATACCTTCCTGCGGAGTTTCTGTGGAAGGATTCTTTTTTGAAACGGCGATTGCGTTAAATTCTTCGGGCAGCAAAATTCCGTTCGGTAAGGCGCGATCTCCGTAAGAGCCGAAAAAATCGTCCCATTGTTCGCTGTGAAGGCTCGAATTTTTCAAGTTAAATTCCACGTTTGCGTTGTTGCGCGTGGCTGTAAGAAAATTCTCATTCAAGTTGAAAGAAACGCTGTCGCCGTACAAAAGTTTTAAATACTCCTGCACGGAAACATAGGGAACGCTTTCTTCGCCTTCGACGTTGTAAACTCGCAATGTGTCAAATTTATCAAGTCTGCTTTGATAAACACGCGTGTCAAACGAAATGACAGCCTCCGCCGACATTGCGAACATCAGCGATAAAAAAATTGCCGTGAGCGTTAAAAATTTTTTCATCGTTGCAACCTCCAAACTTTTTTAAACAGAAACATTCGCCTTCATCGCCAAGTAAGCGCGAATGAAATTATCAAGTTCACCGTCCATAACCGCCTGAACATTTCCGGTCTCTTCGCCCGTGCGCAAATCTTTGACCAGTGTGTACGGCTGAAAGACATATGAGCGAATTTGACTGCCCCATTCGATTTTCATTCTATCGCCTTCGAGTTTGGCAATTTCTTCCTCCTTTTTCTCGAGTTCAAGTTCAAAAAGTTTCGCGCGGAGCATTTTTAAACACTGCTCTTTATTTTGAAGTTGAGAACGCTCGTTTTGACATTGAACGACAATTCCCGTCGGAATGTGAGTCATTCGCACGGCGGAAGAAGTTTTGTTGATGTGCTGACCGCCCGCGCCGCTCGCCCGATAAGTATCAACGCGAACGTCCGCCATATTTATATCGACTTCAACCGCGTCATCAATTTCGGGCATAATGTCGCAGGCTGAAAAACTCGTGTGACGGCGGGCATTTGAATCGAACGGCGAAATTCTGACAAGGCGATGAATACCTTTCTCGGATTTCAAAAAGCCGTACGCGTTATGACCTTTGATAAAAAGCGTGACGGATTTTACTCCCGCCTCGTCGCCGGGCAAAATATCCGCAGTTTCGACGGTAAAGCCGTGACGTTCCGCCCAGCGCGTGTACATTCTCAAAAGCATTTGCGTCCAGTCCTGCGCTTCAGTTCCGCCGGCTCCCGCGTGCAAAGTTAAAATCGCATTGTTCGCGTCGTAAGGCTCGGAAAGCAAAATTTCCAGCCGCAAACTTTCCAGCCCCGCTTTGATTTCCGCAATTTCAGAATCAATTTCTTCCTCCTGCGAAGAATCTTTTTCCTCAAGTGCAAGTTCCAACAAAATTTGCGCGTCGTCGTATTTCGCGACAAGATTTTTGTAAGTTTCAACGCCGGATTTAATTCCGTTCAGTTCTTGAGTAATTTTTTGCGCGTTGTCGGGGTTGTCCCAAAAAGTCGGCTCACCCATTTTGTATTCAAGCTCGGCGATTTTTTCTTCCTTGCGAGCGATGTCAAAGTGAATCCCCCATTTCGTTCAGCTTTTCGCGCAGTGCGGTGAGTTCTGTTTTTTTGTCTTCAAGCATCGAATCACTTCCCTAAAAAAATTTGATTTGAATTTTATCAATTAAAATTGATTGTGTAAAGAAAACAAAAACTTTTCAAAGCGCGGGGTAAGTGATAAAATCAGTGCATAAATTTTTAAATATCGGATGGTGATTGGGGTGAAAAGCTCAAAGATAAGCAAGGTTGTCGATTTTATTATCGGCAAAAGTGAAATAAGTATAAAGTCAAGAATTTATCGCGTGATACTTTTTATCTGCGTGACGTTGATTCTTTTTTTCGGTTTTGTGGCGTTTGTCGGAATTTACAATTCAAAAGATTTTGCAGTTGAAATAAGCAGTTCGATTGGCGATGAAGCTCTGGAAAAAAGTTCAGATATTTTGCGCGAAAAAATGCAGGAAGATTTGCTTTATCACATTGAAGAGAGAACACGGCGCATACAGGACGAATTATATTATTTTTATGCCGACGTCCGCATGTTAAAGACAGAACTCGATGAAATTCATCAACATCCCGAATTTTTCAGACCGCGCCCCGTTCGCTTGGGCAGAGATTTTATGGAAGGCGACGTTGCCGCGGTGAGATATGCTCCTTTCGTGAACGTTGAAGATTTGACTCGCGACCCGTTAAAAAGCGAAATTGAAACTTTGGGCACTCTGCAAGATTGGTTTTATTTTTTAAGCTTAAAATATCATAACCCCGATTTTTGGGACGCACCGACTTTTGGAATTTTAAGCGAATCCGGAGTCGGAGTCATGGCTGACAGCGCGGTTACTCTTGAGCAATGGCGCACTTCAAACGACAATGCGGACTTTTGGAGCAGTCCTTTGTACAGGGAAACAAAAAAGGCGTGGCAGGAAGGCAAGCGCGACGAGGATCCGATATTCACCAGCACCTACAGTACGGGTATCAACAAAAATATGGGCGTGTTTTCCTGCTCGTTGCCCTATGATATAAACGGCGAATTTGCCGGGGTAGTTTTTTTCTCGATTTTAATAGAAGAACTTGATTATTTGGTGGAGCCGGCCAGTGAAACCAATAACAGCATAAATTTTATTCTCAGCGACGATGGAAGAGTTTTATTGAGCTCAAATAAAACCGATTTAAAAGAATTGAACGATATTAAAGTGGTTTACGATAATCCGCCCGACATTCGCCAAAGTCAGCAATCGGAAATTTCAGACTTTGCAAAGAAAATGACTGAAGGTAAAAAAGCTATCGAAGAAATTTCAATAAACGGCAATCAATATTATATCGCTTATGCACCGATCGAGGGATTAAAGTGGAGTCTCGGCGTTTTGCTCCCCGCAAACGAAGTAACCGAAGTCGTTCAGGAAAACAAAAACATCATAAAAAATTTGACCGACGAAAAAGTTAAAACGCTCGACCAAAGATTTTTAACGGTTATATTCTTGATGATAGGCTTTGCAATTCTTCTTTGGGCGGTGGTCACGGCAATCGGCAGAAAATTGGCAGGTGAATTTGTAAAACCCATACAAGAACTTTCGGACGGCGTGCGCGATATTGCCGCCGGAAATCTCGATAAACAAATTGAAATTAACACGAAAGACGAAATTGCACATCTCGCAATTTGTTTCAATATGATGACCAACGAACTAAAAAATTACATGGAAAATTTGAAAAACGTCACCGCCGAAAAAGAAAGAATCGCCACTGAATTAAATGTTGCGAAAGATATTCAGCTCGGAATTTTGCCGAAAGATTTTAATTTTAATCGAAAAGATTTTGAAATTTATGCGACGATGAACGCGGCGAAGGAAGTCGGCGGAGATTTTTACGACTTTTATTTCTGGTGATGACGGTTGCCGATGTTTCGGGGAAAGGTATTCCCGCCGCGCTCTTTATGATGATTTCAAAAACTATTTTAAAAAATTTCGCGACTTTTACCACAACGCCGGACGATTTTTCTGCAGTAGTGGCTTGCGCGAACGATCAACTTTGCCAAAATAACGAAGAGATGATGTTTGTGACGGTTTTCTTCGGCGTTTTGGAAATTTCCACGGGAAAATTTGTTTTCGTCAACGGCGGGCACAATCCGCCCGTAATTTATCACAAAAAAGAAAATTCCTGCGAATTTTTGAGCGTGAAGAAAAATTTTGTTCTCGGAGGAATGGACGGCGTGCCTTTCGTTCAGCAGGAAATTTATTTTGAAGAAGGCGATTTGATTTTTGCTTACACCGACGGCGTTAACGAGGCGATGAACATTGACCACGAAGAATATACTTCAGAAAAACTTTTAAATTTTATGAACTCGACCGATTTGAACGGCGACTTAAAAAATATTTTGAAAAAAATTCGCGCGGATGTTGCAGAGCATGTCGGTGCGGCTGAGCAATCCGACGATATTACGATGATGGCTCTTCGTTTTAACGGAAAAAAATAAAATTTTCTTCGCAAAAAAAAATTTTCCCGATGAAAAATTTTGTCGGGGTTTTTTTTTTTGTGCTATAATTTGAGAAAGATTTTTGGAGGGTGGGCGATTGTGAGAAGAAGTATAAGCATAAAAATTTTGCTCGATCTGATAACGGCGTTGTTTATTTTGAGTGCGATTTTGAGTTATCTCGGTTATCTGGAATTTACTGAAGCGATTAAAAAACAATATCAAGATACCGCCTTGCGAAGTGCGCGGACTGCCATAACTTTTGTAAATCCCGACAGAATTCCCGATTACGACGACACGGGCGGAAATTTTTACAAAGAAACGATGGAGCTTGCGACAGAGTGGTCACGATTGATTGAAACGCAGGGATTGACTTTTATTTATATCATTGAGCCCGTCATTTCAAAAAATTACAATGAAATTCGTTTCGCGCTCAGCATGATGAACAGTCAAGCAAATTATGAAAAATATCACTCCGGCTATTTGCGGAAAACCAGCAGCGACGAGTATCGGCAGGCGTATATCGATTTGTACGACGGAAAAAAAGATTCTGCAACGATTGTCCGGGATAACGGCGTGAGTTCGACGGGAGATCACATAACCGTGATGATTCCCGTGAAAAATGATTACGGGCAGACTGTCGGGATTTTGTGCGTCCAGCGTCAAATGGAAGATTTACGAACTTTTCGCATGGAATATTTGCAAAAGATGTTTTTGGCGACCGGCGCAGTTTTTTTGATAATTATGCTGATTTACACGATATATTTGAAAAAAACCGTGCTTAATCCGATAAAAACATTATCCGACGGCGTGCGCGATATTGCCGCCGGAAATCTCGACAAAAAAATTGACCTTCACACGAAAGACGAAATTGAGCATCTGGCGATTTGTTTCAACGCGATGACCGACGAGTTGAGCACTTACATGGAAAACTTGAAAAACGTCACCGCCGAAAAAGAAAGAATCGCCACTGAATTAAATGTTGCGAAAGATATTCAGCTCGGAGTTTTGCCGAAAGATTTTAATTTTAATCGAAAAGATTTTGAAATTTATGCGACGATGAACGCGGCGAAGGAAGTCGGCGGAGATTTTTACGACTTTTATT
>CAJOCT010000004.1:0-42502 GCA_905236725.1 uncultured Selenomonadaceae bacterium
AATTTTGTCAAAGAATTTCGCCGCGCAGAATTTGCAAAATTTTTTTCATGTCTTCGGGCAACGGCGCGATAAAATTCATTTCTTGATTAGTTTTCGGATGAAATAATTTTAATTCGTGAGAATGAAGAGCCTGCCCCTGAATGTCGAAAATATTTTTTCGTGAAGTGTATTTCGTGTCGCCAAGAAGAGGATGACCGATTTCTTTCATGTGAACGCGAATTTGATGAGTTCTGCCCGTTTGAAGTTTACATTCAATGTAAGTAAAATTTTTAAATCGCTCCAAAACTTTAAATTCCGTGACGGCGGGTTTTCCGTCCGAAGTCACCGCCATTTTTTTTCTGTCGTTTTTGTCTCGACCGATTGCGCCCGTGATAATCCCCGCGTTATCGGAAATTTCTCCGTGAACAATCGCCAGATAAGTCCTCCGCGCAGTCTTATTTTTAATTTGTTCGGCAAGATTTACATGAGCAAAATCATTTTTCGCCGCAACCATAACGCCGGAAGTGTCTTTGTCGAGTCTGTGAACAATTCCCGGTCTTTTAACGCCGTTAATCCCGGATAAATCTTTGCAGTGATATAAAAGTGCGTTGACCAAAGTCCCGCTCTTGACGGTTTCGGCGGGGTGAACAGTCATTCCCCGCGCCTTGTTGATGACGATAATATCCGCGTCTTCGTACAAAATACTCAGCGGCAAATTTTCGGGCAAATATTCAGTCTCAACAGAAATAATTTCTTCGACGGAAATATTTTCTCCGCCGCAAAGTTTGTAACTCGGCTTAAAAATTTTTCCGTCAACTTTTACAAGCCCGTCGGAAATAATTTTTTGAATGTGAGAGCGCGACCAATCAGAAAATTTTTCGCTTAAAAAAATATCAAGCCGAAAATTTTTTTTACTCGGCTCAACTTGAAAATTTTTTATCATAAAATCACCCGAAAAAATTTTTTCGCCCCGACAAAATTTATTCCTGCACAAAAAAATTTTTATTGAAAATTTTCAGAAAATACCTTGACGATTTCACGCAAAAGTTTTAAACTAATCGACGTTAAGGGGGTGAAACCCCGCGAAGTTTTTTTCAGTTATGTAAGGGAGGAATTATACAATGGGCAATCGCAGAAAAATCGTTGTCGTCGGTACTTCTAACGTCGGTTCGGCAGTCGTCAACAAACTTGCAGATTTCCAGCTCGCTTCGGAAATTGATTTGATCGATCTTAATCAGGATAAGGCTTGGGGTGAGGCTACCGATTCCAGCCATGCGACCGCTTGCGTTTACAGTACAAATATTAAATTCCGCGCTACCGATGACTACAGCGTCTGCAAAGATGCCAATATCGTTATCATTTGCGCAGGTCCGTCGATTCGCCCGGGTGAAACTCCCGACCGCTTGAAACTCGCCGGCACCAACGCAAAAATCATGAGCTCCGTTTTCGGTCAAATTTCCAAATACACCAAAGACGCGATCATTATTCTCATCACCAACCCGCTCGACGTTGCGACTTATGTTGTCAGCACTCAATTTGATTATCCGCGCGAAAAGATTTTCGGAACAGGTACAATGCTTGAAACTTATCGTCTCCGCCGTATCCTTGCGAACAAATACGAAGTCGATCCGAAAAATATCAACGGTTATGTTCTCGGCGAACACGGCAACGCGGCTTTTGTTGCTTGGTCGGCTTGCGGTTGTGCAGGTTTCCCGCTTGAAAAACTTGATGAATATTTCCATCACACCGCTCCGCTTGACAAAAAAGAAGTCGAGCAGGAACTCATTCAAGTTGCCTATGATGTTATTAACAAAAAAGGCTACACCAACACTGGCATTTCAATGTGTGCTGTGCGCTTCGTAAAAAGCGTGCTTTACGACGAACATACTATTCTTCCTTGCTCCGCTGTTATGAACGGCGAATACGGAATTTCCAACGTTGCACTCTCAATTCCGCGTATGATTTGTGCGGACGGCGTTATGCGCAATTTTGAAATTCATTTGACTGATGACGAACTCGAAAAGATGAACAAAGCGGCGCAATCTGTCCGCAGTGCTCTTGACGGTGCAGGCATTAAATAAATTTGACTGATAAAAATCGGCAATAAAAAAATCTCGGTTGCAGAAATTGTTTCCGAGATTTTTTATTTGCTGAAAATTATAATCTTGACAACAAAATTCCTCTCTGTTAAGATTTGCACTGTTGAAATAAAACAAAAATCTCAGAGAGGAGTTTGTATTATGAATGATAGCAAAAAGATTTCTCGTTGTCAAATTACGGGATCGATTTATCTCATTTACTGCAACGTCACAGAAAAATTTTATGTCGGGCAGACGATTCAAAAAGTTTCGGAGCGTATGGGAAAACATAAAACCGGCGACCAGTACATTGACAAAGAGATTCAAAAAATCGGTTGGGAAGGCAATTTTGATTATTTTATCCTTGATGAAAATGTTCCGATTGAAAATCTTAACACGTTGGAACAATTTTGGATTAAATTTTTCGACTGCATGCACCCGAACGGCTATAATTTGACGAGCGGCGGACAATCGCGCTTTGCTATATCTGATGAACTTCGCGCCAGACGCAGTGAACTTTTTAAAGGCGAAAGAAATCCGAATTATGGAAATCATTCGCCGCAATCTGAAGAAATTCGCGCCAAAAAAAGTGCGACTGCGAAAGCCAAAGGAATCAGACCGCCTGTTATGTGCGGTGAAAAAAATCCGAATTACGGAAAAAATTTTTCCCCAGAACATCGCGCAAAACTTTCAGCCGCCAAAAAAGGTAAAGCTCCTTGGAATAAAGGCAAAAAATGCCCGCACGTTACAGAGGCTAAAACCGGTAAACCGTGTGCGGAAGAAACGAAAATTAAAATTCGCGTCACACTGATTAAAAAAGACATCATAAAAAAAATTTTGACGGCGTTGATTGAATTTCTTTCGCAATAAAAAAATCTCTTGCAAAAAATTTTTTCTCACTGCCGGAGATTTTTTTACGAAAATATTTTTGAGCCAACACGACATTATCTAAAAATTTTGCTTGTCTTTTTGGTTTTGACAAAGTAAAATTGGCGACGAGGTGAAAAAATGAAATCCGGAAAATTTACAAAATTGTTTTTCGCGGCGACGCTGTGTACCGCGCTTTTGTTCAGCGGTTGCGAAAAAAATATCGACGAATCTCCCGACGGCGCGAAGGCTATAAAAACTTCCGCCGAAGCCGCCGTCAATTCTTCGGCAAAGTCTTCTGACGCAAGAAATACCCCGGCGGTTCGAGTGGCAAAATCCGTCGGGCCTGCGGTGGTCGGCATTACGAACAAAGCCGTTGCGCGGGACTTTTTTAACAGAACTTTCGAGACTGAAGGCGTGGGTTCCGGCGTTATTTTTCGCAAGGACGGTTACATTGTCACGAATAACCACGTCATTTCCGGCGCGAAGGAGTTAATAGTTTCTCTTTCTGACGGAAACAGTTTGACGGGCGAACTTGTCGGCGCGGACGAAATGACTGACATTGCCGTCGTAAAAGTCAACGCGAAAGATTTACCCGTTGCAAAGTTCGGAAATTCCGATGATGTTATGGTCGGCGAACCTGCGATAGCTATCGGCAATCCGATGGGCTTGGAGTTTCAAGGCTCTGTCACGGTCGGAGTTATCAGCGCGTTAAACAGAACTCTTGAACTTAACGACAGGCGCGTAAAACTTTTGCAGACCGACGCGGCGATAAGTCCCGGCAATTCCGGCGGCGCACTCGTCAACGCTGACGGCGAAATTATCGGCATCAACAGCGCGAAACTTGCAACGAACGGCGTTGAGGGAATGGGTTTTGCAATCCCGATTAACACCGTGCAAGCCGTTATTGATGAGCTTATGGAAAAAGGTTACGTGGCGCGGCCTTATCTCGGCGTGACGATTTTTGACAAGCAGACCGCCGCTCGTTACGGATATTCTTTGAGCATTGAGCGCGGCGTTTATGTCTTTCAAGTCGAAATCGGCGGACCTGCGGACAAGGCGGGACTTCAGCGCGGCGATATTTTGTTAAGCATCGACGACAAGGAAGTTAATTCCGTCACCGAAGTAAGAAACGACATTGCGGCGCGAAAAGTCGGCGATAAAATTAAAATAAAATTTGACCGCGACGGCAAAGAAAGCACGATTGAAGCCGAACTCCGCGAAGTTCCGCAACCCGGCAATCAATAATGAAAATTACGATAGTTGCAATCGGTAAACTTAAAGAAAAATTTTTGGTCGAAGGTGTCGAGGAATATCTCAAACGCCTTCGACTTTTTTCTAAAATCGAAATTCGCGAAATTCCCGAGTGCAGAACGATCGACGAAGAGGGCAAAAAAATTTTGGCGCAAATCCCGAAAGATTCTTTTGTTTTTGTCCTTGACGTTGCGGGAAATCCGATTACTTCCGAAAATTTTGCAAAAAAAATTTCCGATCTGAACTTGCGCGGAATCAGCAATTTGACTTTTGTAATCGGCGGCGCGTTCGGTTTGAGCGAAGAAGTCAAAAAAATTTCCGATTTTCGTATGAGTTTGTCAGAAATGACTTTTACTCACCAAATGGCGCGACTTATTCTTCTGGAACAAATTTATCGGGCGTTCAAAATAAATCGCGGCGAACCTTACCATAAAATTTAAAAATCCCTTCAAAAATTTTGTAAGGGATTTTTTTTGCCGAAAAATTTTTTGAAGGTTATAAAATTTTTTTCAAGAAATAAAGGAAAAATTTTTGACTTCGGCGAGTGGAGATGATTTTTGTGAGTTTGCAAAAAAAAGCGGTTGTTTACTTCAACTTCGCGGTGATTGCGGCGTGTATTTTAATCGGCGTTTTGGGTTACAGGAGTGCGGCGAACGGTTTTGCCGTCTCCCTGCAGATGAAAGCCCATTCAAACGTTAAATCCGTCGCGGAAATTATCAACGAACGATACCCCGGCGAATGGAACATCACGAATAGCCAACTTTACAAGGGCGAAACTCTTATGAACGGCAACGAACCGATTGTGGATTTTTTGAGCGAAATTTGCGAAGGTCACGTTACAATTTTTCAGAATGACACGCGAGTTGCAACGACCGTTAAAAATGAACACGGTCAACGCTCGACGGGAACTAAGGCTTCGGAAAAAATTATTTCGGAAGTTTTGACGGCGGGAAATTTTTTCAGCGGTACGGCGGAAGTTGTCGGCGAGCCTTACGAATGTTCTTACTTGCCGATTAAAGACGGCGGCGGAAAAATTATCGGAATGCTTTTTGTCGGATTGCCCGATAAATCTCTTGACCACATTCAAAACGATTTTATTTTTTCGACAGTCGCAGTAATTTTTTTGATAATTCTCGTCACGGGTTTTATTTCTTGGCGAGTCGTCGGAAAAACTTTGTCTCCGCTCTCTCGTATAATAAAAGTTGCTGACGATATTGCAAAAGGAAATTTGCGCGGGGAAAATTTGTCGGCTGACACGAAAGACGAAATCGGCAGGCTGTCTTCGAGTATAAACGGAATGAAATCGGAATTGCGCACGCTGATAAATAATGTTTTGGAAATCGCTGAAAAAGTTGCCGCCTCTTCTCATGAACTCACCTTTAACACTTCACAGGCAAGCGAAATGGTTAATCAAGTCGCGCAGAACGCTTCCGAAATGAATGACGGTGCGGTAAAACAAACTCGTACCATCAACGACTTGCAGAACGTTGTCGATAATATGCGCTCGACAATGCACGAACTCCATGCAAGTGCGCGAGAAATGGGGTTCGTTGCGAAAATCAGCCAAGAGAAGGCGGCAACCGGTAAGGAGAAAGTTGACTTTTCAATCGAACAGATAAAAAATATCGCGCAGAAATCTCACGAATCGGCGCAAGTCGTTGACAATCTCGGCAAACGTTCAAAAGAAATTGAAACCATCGTCGATACAATTTCAGATATTGCCGCGCAGACGAATTTGCTTGCGTTAAATGCGGCGATCGAGGCGGCTCGCGCAGGAGAGGCGGGCAGAGGTTTTGCAGTCGTTGCCGATGAAGTTCGTAAACTCGCCGAACAATCCGCAACCGCCGCGCAAAATATTACCGAACTGATTCAAAAAATTTTGGACGATACAACTTCTGCGATTGAGTCAATGAAACTCGGCACGGCAAGCGTTGAGGAAGGTGCGGCATCGGTTGCGGCGACGGGTGAGGCATTTGCGGCAATCGAAGAGCAGGTTGACAACTTGAACAAAAATATTCAGCAGTCGATTGATTTTATTGAGTCCGTCAACACTGCAAGCCATCAAATTTCCGACGCAATGTCAACTCTTCAAGAAATCAGCAAAATTTCTGCGGATGAAGTTCAAAGCGTCACCGCCGCCACTGAAGAAGAAACCGCCGCAATTCAAGAAATTTCGGAATCGGGACAACAACTTTCAGACTTGGCGCAAGAAATGCATAACGAAGTTCAGAAATTTCAAATTTAGTGGATAGTGGACAGTGGATAGTGGACAGGGAATGGAATTTTTCACGCATCTATCTTAGCCGAAAAATTTATTTAAAGTTTCTTCATCGGATTTTTTCCCGAAATATGAGCCGATTAAAAATAAAATCAGTGAACAGGTTATCCCGATTGTTATTTGATGCAGATTCAAAATTTTAAATCCCGCCGCTTGAGTCGCACAATAAATTATCGTTCCGCCGACCATTGAAAGTTGTGCGCCGAATTTATTTGCGCCTTTCCAAAAAAGTCCGAGTAAAAGCGTCCAGAAAAAAGCCGTCTCCAGCCCGCCGAATGCAAACATATTTATCAGCCAAATTAAACTTGGCGGCGTCAATGCGATTATAAAAACCGTTCCGCCGATTACCGCAGTTGTCATCATCGATAAAATTCTTAACTTGGAAGTTTCGACAGGTTGAGAATTTTTTTCTTTGTAATGCAAGTAAACATCTTTGACAATCGCACTCGACGCAACAATTAAAAGTCCCGAAATTGTCGAAATTGACGCGGCAAGCGGTCCGATTATCGCAAGTCCGACCAATTCTTTCGGCATAACCGTTACAATCGTCGTTGGGATAATGTTATCGACTCCGCCGTAATCCGCAGGACTGCCGGGCAAAACTCCATGCGCCAAAATCCCCGTGAAATTTATTCCGATATTCATAAAACCGACGACAACCGTTCCGATTAACATCGCGTCGTGAAGTCCGTGAGTGTCTTTGTAAGAAATTCCGCGAACGACGGATTGAGGCAGGGCGATTGTGCAAATTCCGACCAAAAGCCATTGCGTGAAATAAATCGTCCACGGCATATTCCCGAAACTGAACGGTTCCAACATTTCGGGATTATTTTTTTCAATCGTCAGCATAATATTTTCATAACCGCCGCCCGCGTCCAAAACATATTTCAGAAGCAGAACAATTCCCGCCATCATAATCAGCGCACAACAAGTATCCGTCAAAGCAACCGCGCGAAATCCGCCGATAGAAGTGTAAATTACGACGACAAGCCCGAATAAAATTAAACCGGTCTCGTAACTGTAACCCGTCACCGCAGAAAATAATTTTGCGCCGCCGACAAATTGCGCCGTCATCGTCCCGCAAAAAAATAAAACTATCACGAATGCGGAAATTGCCGCGAGAAAATCCGATTTAAATCTTTCTCGAATTATATCAACAACCGTCACCGCGTTAAATTTTCTTGCCAGGAGTGCAACTCTTTTTCCGAAAATTCCCAGCACCAAAAAAATCGCCGTCACTTGAACGACTGCCATATAAATCCAGCCGAAGCCGACTTGATAAGCCATTCCCGGACCGCCGACGAAACTTGAAACAGAGCTGTACGTCGCAACCGTCGTCATCGCCAAAACAAATCCGCCGAGTTCGCGATTGCCGATAAAATAACTGCCGACAAAATTTTTTCCCGCCTGTTTGTGACGTACAAAAATACTTATTCCGACCATAACCGCCATGAAAAAAATCAGCGGCAAAAGTGCGGACAAACTTCCTTGCTCACTCATTTTTTTCACCGCCCAGATCAATATTTTTGAAAAGTTTTTTACTCAAAATAAAACTAATCAGAATCGCGAAAATCCAAACGCCGATTGAGCCGAGAAAAGCCCACAAAGGCAGATGAAAAATTTTCACGTCGAGCGAAGAAGTCCCGAAACCCGCAATCAGCCAAAAAATAATCAGCCCGACAAGCGCAAGTCCCGTAAAAATTGCCTCACGTCTCACCAGACTGAATTTTTCCGCGTCAGTCAAAAATTTTTTCATTAAAACTTTCCTCCCGTCTTGTTCGTTAAAGATACAAGCTGTGAAATAAAAAAATGCGAGTTAAAAATTTTTTTCGCGCATAACGTCTGAAGTACGTTTGCAAAATTTTTAACTCGCGTATTATAGAGAAAATTTTTATTGCTGTAAATTGTTGCGAAAAATTTTTTATGAAAAAAATCCTCCCGAAAAAAGTCATTATAAAAGCCCCGCAAAAACCTGCAGGGCGTTGATTTCATATGGAGCCGACTGTCAGACTCGAACTGACGACCTGCGCATTACGAATGCGCTGCTCTACCAACTGAGCCAAGTCGGCAACTTCGCGGATATTATCACAAATATTTTAACTTGTCAATATTTATTCGTCCGTGCTGTAGCTTGTTATGGAAAAATTTTTATTTCTGTTCAAATTTATTTCATCGCCGCTTTCGGTGACGATAGTCGGCATTGCGGAAAAATCTTTCGGGTAAAAAACGACTCGACCTTTTTGCCCGTTGCTCAAAGTGACAGTCGAACCGATTAAACTGTCTTTGATTCGCGTGAAAAGCGGAACGCAGACCGCCGGATCAAAAATTGAGTAAACATCTTTCGTAAAATATTGAACTGCGTCGAAGGGAGTTTTTTTCACGTTGCCTTCGCGCTCGGAAGTCAAATTGTCGTAAGCGTCCGCAACTGCAACGACTCGGGCGAAGGGATGAATTTTTTCGCCCTTCAAATGCTTCGGAAAGCCGTTGCCGTTCATTTGCTCATGATGATAGCGAACGATTGACGGAATCGGCTCTTCAAACTCCAATTTTTTCAGCAGATTAAAACCTTTCTGCGAATGAGTTTTATAAATTTCAAGTTCTTCCTCGCTCATATCTTCGACGCGTTTATTCATCAACTCGGCGGAAAATTCGGTTTTGCCCACGTCGTGAAGAAAAGCGGCGGTGACAATCGTGCGAATATCTTCCCACTTGTAATGCATCCACTTTGCGATAATTCCGGAAAAAATTGCGACGCGCTCGGAATGAAGGGCCAAAGTCGTATTCATATGCGCAAGGTTGAAAAGATAATTAACAGACGCGTGATTGTCCGCCATAGGCAAAATATTCGCGGCAAGTTTCGCAGTGGTTTCCTTTGCTTTTACTCCGTCGTTGAGTTCGTTGAAAACTTGTTCGGCAAGTTTGGAAACTTTTTTGAAATCGTGAGTGAAAGCAGAATCTTTTTTTACAACTGCCGCCGCCTGCTGAAAATTTTTACTCAAATCAAATTCGTCTTTTATGAAAACTGCGGGAACGTCCAACTTTTTCAATCGCTCGATATTTGCTTCGGTCAGTTCGGTATTTTCCGAAAGAACGATGATGAATTGATCGTTGGTGACTGTTCTCGCCAAAACCATGCCGACTTTTAATTCGTCTACAGAAACGGCTTTCACTTCAAAAACCTCCATTCAAACTTGCAAAGAAAAATTTAATCAAGTATAATTCAAAAGCTCAAAAAACACAATGAAAGGGAGATTTTTTTAAGATGAAAAAAATTTTTTTGGCGATGACCCTGTTACTGACAATGCTGTTTACGGGTTGCGGCGGTGATCAGCCGAAAGATTCGGGCGGTGCAGGAAAAACCGATCAGAAAAAAATTGTCGTCGGACTCGATGACGAATATCCGCCGATGGGTTTTAAAGATGAAAAAAATGAAATCGTCGGTTTTGACGTTGACCTGGCAAAAGCCGCGGCGAAAAAACTTGATATGGAAGTTGAGTTTAAGGGAATTGACTGGTCAAGCAAAGAGGCAGAATTAAAATCCGGGCGCGTCGATGTTCTTTGGAACGGCTTGGATATTACTCCCGAGCGCAAAGAAAATATGTTGTTCAGCGATCCTTACATGGATAACCGTCAAATTATTTTCGTTCGCAAGGGCGGAGATGTTCAAATTTCTTCCGAGGCTGAACTTGCGGGCAAAGCTGTCGGAACTCAAGCGGCTTCCACTGCCGAAGATTACATCAACAGCCAAGAACAGCTCAAAAATTCTTTCAAAGAATTTAAAACTTACGGCGATTACATGAGCGCGTTTATGGAACTTGAAAACGGCAGAATGGACGCTGTAATTTGCGACGAAATTGTCGGCCGTTATTACATGTCGAAACACCCCGATAAAATCGAAGCTCTTGACGTGACTGTCGGACCCGTGAGCGAATTTGGTATTGCCTTCGCAAAAGAAAATACCGCTCTTCGCGACAAAGTTCAAAAAGCATTTGACGAAATTATCGCGGACGGCACGGCAAAGAAAATTTCTGAAGAATGGTTTGGCGTTGATTTGCTCAAAACAAAAGACAAAAAATAATTTCTGCTGATGGATAAATTTTTCAACATGACGCTCCTCATCATGGAAGGAGCGGAAGTCACGCTGACAATTTTTTTCGTGACGTTGCTTTTAAGTTTACCGTTGGGCGGATTGGCGGCGTTGGGCAGAATTTCCACCTTCGCGCCGATAAGATATTTAATGGAGTTTTACGTATGGATAATGCGCGGAACTCCTTTAATGTTGCAACTTTTATTCGTTTACTTCGCCCTGCCGATGGTCGGAATAATGTTGCCCGACGTGGCGGCGGCACTTCTCGCCTTCACGCTGAATTATGCGGCGTACTTTGCGGAAATTTTTCGCGCAGGCATCCAGGCAATTCCGCGCGGGCAGTACGAAGCGTCAATGGCACTCGGTTTGAAACATTGGCAGATGATGCGCCACATAATTTTCCCGCAAGTCTTGCGCGTCGTCCTCCCGCCGATTTCAAACGAAACAATAAACTTGGTCAAAGATACTTCGCTGATTTATATTTTGGCGATGAACGATTTATTGAGAGTTGCGCGGACGATTGTTCAAAGAGAATTTGACATGACACCGTTTGTAATCGCCGGAATTTTTTACCTCGCGATGACTGCGATTTTGACTTGGATATTCAAAAAACTTGAACAGCGTTACGGCTCATATGAAACCTAAATTTTTAAAGAGGGGGCTTGGAATGGTTAGGAAAGTATGGCTGAGTCTCCTGATTTTTTTGTTTATGGGCTCGGTCACGGCAAGCGCGGCAAGATTGGAAAATGTTCGGCACAGTTACGGCTCGGGAACTTTAAGAATCGTTTTGGATTTGACCGAAGAAATTGAATTTGTTGAGTCGACTGCGGAAAATCCTTCGCGCTCGATTATCGACTTGCAGAATACAACCGTCAGCAACGAATTTCATAATTACTTTAAAGAATTAAATTCGACGGCGGCAAAAAAAATCAGGGTCGCGCGGTTTAACGATTCGACTGTCAGAGTCGTTATCGAAACGATGGCGGCGATAAAAATTTTTAAACTCAACGGCGGACCTTCGGGTCACAGAATTGTTATCGACGTTGGCAACGCCGATTTCAAAGAAAATCCCGAATTAAACAAAGCGCAAACTGATGCCGAAAAGAAAGCCGCCGAAGAAAAAGCCGAAGCCGAAAAGAAAGCCGCCGAAGAAAAAGCTGAGGCAGATAAAAAAGCCGCTGAAGAAAAAGCTGAGGCAGAGAAAAAGGCCGCCGAAGAAAAAGCCAAAGCTGAGAAAAAAGCCGCCGAAGAAAAAGCCAAAGCTGAGAAAAAAGCCGCTGAAGAAAAAGCTAAAGCAGAGAAAAAGGCCGCCGAAGAAAAAGCCAAGGCTGAGAAAAAGGCCGCCGAAGAAAAAGCTAAGGCCGAAAAAAAGGCTAAAGAAAAAGAACGCAAGGAAAAAGATCGCAAAGAAAAAGACGATTCGCCCAAAGACGTCGACGAGGAAATTAAAGAACTCACCGGCTTGAAAGGAAAAATTATCGTACTCGATCCGGGTCACGGCGGAAACGACGCGGGCGCAATCGGTCCGACAGGCGTTATGGAAAAAACCGTCACACTTCGCGTCGCCCTCGAACTCGAAAAACTTTTGAGGGAAAAAGAAGCTGTCGTCATCATGACGCGCACGACCGACAAAACTGTTTCGCCGAAAGGCTCAAAGGCCTCCGACATCGAAGAACTGCAGGCGCGCTGTGACGTTGCCAACAGAGAAAAGGCAGATATTTTCATCTCGATTCACGCGGACAGCTTCACCAATCCTGCGGCACGCGGCACGACCGGTTATTATTACGCGAAAAGTGACACCGACGACGGCAGAAGGCTGGCGGATGCAATTCGGCGCGGACTTTGTGAGCAAATTAAAACTCCGAGCCGCGGAACAAAGCCCTGCAATTTTTACGTCGTCAGGCACACGGACATGCCCGCAACTTTATTGGAACTTGCTTTTATTTCCAATCCCGAAGAAGAAAAAATTCTCGACTCCGAAGACGGTGTAAAAAAAGCCGCTCAAGGAATTTTGGACGGTATCGAAGATTATTTCGGCTGATAAAATAAAAAATCTCCTGCGATAAAAAAAAATTATCACGGGAGATTTTTTTTATTTGAGAGAAAAAATTTTTTTGTCCGCCGCACTTGTCGAATTATCGCCTGCCAAAAATTTGTTGATTTACATAATTTTTGTACTCCGCCTCCGTCATATCGGCGATAATTTCAACTTTTATGCCTTGACCTTCCAAAAAATTTTTGTACTGTTGAATACTTTCATCTTTCAATTTTTGAATATCGACAGTCTCTTTGGTGAAAGTATCTTCTTTTGAAACCAGTTTTTGCGCGTCCGAATCAATTTTGCATTCCAAAACTTTTATGTCATCGCCGTCGGGAACTTTGACGGAAAACTCAAGATTTTTTCCGCTCTTCGACATACTGACATCAAAACTTCCGTAACGCCACAAAAGTTGACTCGGCGAATTTTCTGCAAATTTTGTATTGGTTAACTCATAAGAATCCATCTGCGCGGATTTTTCATCTTTTATTTTGAGAAAAGTTATCGCCATGACATTTCCCGAAGAATCTTTTTTGACGCAATACCATTCGCCAATCAAATTATTTTCGGCGGCAGGTTTATTTTCTGTGACGGGCGGTTTATTTTCGCTTGAAGTATTACTTCCTCCGGAAAGAGCAATCATCAAAATAAACGAAGCCGCGCAGACCGCTCCGATAATTTTTTTTGTCTTGCTGACCGACAAATAATTTTCATCGCTCTCATATGATTCGCCCGCCGCCTTTCGTGCATTGGCTTTTTTTCTCCAGAAAACTATAAACGCGACCAAACTCACAAGCCAAACTAAAAAAAATAATACGCTCATTTAAAGTTTCACCCTCCCAAAAAATTTAATCCGCGTAACGAATACTGATATACTCAACTAAATTTTTGCCCTCTTCGACTGCAAAACGAGTGATGATTTCTTTTCCGGAAAATTTTGAGCGATACTCATACATTTCAAGACCTTTGTTTCGATAAATAGAATAGTCTTCGCCGTAAGCCGCAACAAAATTTTGAATGGTTGAGCCGACGTGAATCCCGCGAGAAGTTAAATAATTTGAAGAGTATGAAATTATACAAGCCGCCGCGTCGTGATTATAATCCACTGTCAACGCGTCGCCATATGAACAGCGTGAAAAACCGGTCGGCGCAACATCTTTTTTTGTCGGCTCGCCAAATTTTCCGTTGACTGAATTTATAGAATCGCCCAAAGAAATTCCGCCGATTGAAATTTCGTTATCGGCTTTCGTCGCAGAAGGTTGAGGCGTTTCGACTTTATCAACATTTTTTTGCGGGGATTGAGTTTGAGGCGGCTTTTGAGTTTGAGGCGGTTTTGAATTTGATGAACTTTCGCTTCGTTGACAAATGTCTCCGGCATCTTCGGGCAACATTTCAATTCCCGCCGCTTCCAAAACTTTCGCGATTGCGGCGGCTGAAGATTTATAACGGTCGTCTTGTTGTTTACCCTTTGCCGCCAAAAGTGTCGCGTCAGCCATCACCACGCCTTTGCTCGCGTCTTTATCGTACGGCGCAATAAACATGTCGAAATATATTTCAAAAAGTCCCTGTCCCGCGTCGATGTTATGTTCTCGGAGCTCGGCAAATTTTTTTACAATTTTACTTTCGGCGTATTTTTCCAAATCGTGTTCATATTTCATTACATAACCGCTGATCGTCGCACTTGTCGCCATTCCTCCGATAAGCGGAACCCTCGAAATAAAAGCGAGTGCGGGCGTAATCGTGCCTTGAAAAAATTTTGTCCTTTGCTGAATGATGGGACGGGTTTTTTCAACGTAATTTCTTAAATTTTCCAACTCCGCGGGGTCTTGAATGCCGGCAATAATTTCCTGTTCGAGTTTGGTGTCGTCGGTTTGCATTAAACCCTGCGCCGCGTTTATTGCCAAGTCCGCAGTCTCGGAAATTATCGCGTGAGTTGTCGAAACATTTGCGAAAAAAATTCCAAAACTCAACGCGAGGCAAGCGAAAAATTTTTTCATAAAAATACCTCCTTTGAAAAGAAAAAAATCTATTTTGAAATTTTACAGTTGAACACATCTCAAAAACTATTCTACAAAATTTTTTTTTAAAAGTACTTACCCCGCAGGTAAGAATTTTTATTTTTTTATTGAATTATTTCGACAAAAAAAATCTCCGACAAAATTTTCGTCAGAGATTTTTTTTATGAGAAATTTTAGTTTAAATATAACCGCCGATTAAAAAGTCTTCGCCGATTTTTTCGACAGAAAAATTTTTTAATTGCACCGCGTCAGAAATATTTTCAAAGCCCGCGCCCTCGACGGCAGTCAAAGAATTTTTTCCGCCAATGATCTTCGGCGCAATGAATGCAAAAATTTTATCGACCAAATTTTCTTTCAGCATGGAAAAATGCAAAGTTCCGCCGCCCTCAAGCAAAATCGAAGTTATTTCACGTTTTGCAAGTTCTTTCATCAAAAAAGTTAAATCAACTTTTTCGCCGTCAGTCTCAATAATTTCCACGCCGCAATTTTTCAGCGCGGAAATTTTTTCACGCGGCGCATTTTTCGTCACGGCAAGAATATTTTTCGCAAGCCTGTCACGAATAATTTTTGAGTCGAGAGGAATTTTTGCTAAGCTGTCAACAATAATTCTCGTCGGATTTTTTCCGTCAACAAGTCGCGTCGTCAAACTCGGATTATCCGCCAAAACCGTCCCGATTCCGACCATAATCGCGTCAGAAATATCGCGCAGATGATGAGAAAATTTTCTTGATTCTTCGCACGAAATCCATTTTGATTGACCTGTCACGGTTGAAATTTTTCCGTCGAGAGAGCAGGCAAATTTTGCGGTGACGAAGGGAATTTTTTTTGTAATCCATTTAAAAAAAACTTCATTCAAAACTTTTGCCTCGTCCTCCAAAATTCCGACATTAACTTCGATTCCGGCGGATTTTAAAATTTCAATGCCGCGCCCTGAAACTTTCGGATTCGGGTCTTTCATCGCGATAAAAATTTTTTTTATTCCCGCGTCAACAATTTTATTCGCACAAGGCGGAGTTCGTCCGAAATGTGAGCAGGGTTCAAGAGTGACATACATCGTCGAATTTTTCGCGAGTTCGCCCGCCATATTCAGCGCGTGAATTTCGGCGTGAGGAGTTCCCGCCTTTCTGTGCCAGCCTTCCGCAATAATTTTTCCGTCCTTGACAATCACCGCGCCTACCAGCGGATTCGGCGAAGTTCTTCCCTCAGCATTTTTCGCAATTCTCAACGCCTCGCGCATAAAAATTTCATCAGACAAAATTTTTCCTCCCTTCAATCGACAACTTCGGCACCTTCAACCAGCCAATCGATATTTTTCAAAAGTTCGTCGTCGCTTATGACCTCGTTTTCTTCACAACGCAAATTTCCCTTGTTATCATAAATTTCGTCGCAAAAAATTAAATTATTTCCGCTAGTCAATTCCGTGTAAATCGACGACAAAATCACTCGCGAATGCGTATCGATAACATCCGAATAATCCGAAAGCATTATTGCCTGTTGCCGCGTATCGATCCAATAATTTCTGAGCGAAACCAAATCGCCTTTCAAATATTTTTGCAAAATGTCATCGTAAAATAAATCCCAGCGGCAAATTACCGAAGCCAGATAATGATCTGAATAATTTTCCAAAAGCGCGTTATAGGCGATAAAATCCACGCCGAATTTTTCCGCAACCTTGCCGACCGCGTCTTCGTTTTGATGGTAGGTCAAAACATCCGCGTTATATTTTTCTATCAAAATTGCCGCATTTTTTTCCTCGACTTCTTCGTTTTGCCAAGCACCCGTCCACATAACGAAAACTTTTGCGTCCGGGTTTGTCCGCCGAACTCCGAGCGTGAAGGCGTTTATACCGCGATTGACTTGGGAATTCGGCATTGCCGCAACGTATCCTATCGAATTTGTTTTCGTTCTCATTCCCGCCAGCGCACCCGAGATATAACGCCCTTCGTACATTCTTGCAAAGCACGAAGTCAAATTTTTTGCCTGCTCCAAACTCGACGTGCTTACAAAAGTTACATTCGGATATTTTTCCATCAGCGGCAAAACTTCTTTCGGATAATTAAAACTCAACAAAAAAATAATTTTCGCGCCTTCGGAAATTAAATTTTCGACCGCTTCGGGACACTTGCCGGAATTTTCGGGGATATTGTATCTGCACAAAAGTTGTAAATTTAAACCTTCGCAAGCCTTTTTTATCCCCCTGTAATGCGATTCGTTCCAGCCTTTCTCATTGATGTCGCCGGTGATTATAAAACCGACTTTATTTTCTTCCCATTCCAAATCTTCGTCAATATAAAAATTCATCAAATAAATTGCCGAAAGAATTGAGAAAATAACTACTCCGATCAAGATTTTCAAAAATTTTTTCTCATAAATGTTCACGGTCTCACCTAAAAATTTTTCGACGAAAAAAAAAGCGCAATTCATTCAAACTGCGCCAAAAAATTTTTTTTAATCAGTACAGCGGATATTTTTCACAGAGCGCGGCGACTCTTTCGCGTGCCTGAATTTTTTTATTTTCGTCAGTCGGATTATCCAAAACAAGTGCGATAATATCGGCAACTTCCGCCATATCATTTTCTTTAAATCCGCGAGTGGTCAGCGCGGGACTTCCGAGACGTAAACCGCTGGTAACGAACGGACTGCGCGGCTCGAAAGGAATTGTATTTTTATTTGCCGTGATATTCACTTCGTCAAGAAGATTTTGAGCCTCTTTGCCCGTAATATTTTTTGCAGTCAAATCGACAAGCATCAAATGGTTATCAGTTCCGCCCGAAACAATTCTGAAACCGTCCGCCGTCAATTTTTCCGCAAGAACTTTCGCATTTTTGATAACTTGTTCGGCATAAATTTTAAATTCGGGCTGAAGAGCTTCGCCGAGCGCAACGGCTTTTGAAGCGATAACGTGCATCAAAGGTCCGCCCTGAATGCCGGGGAAAATCGCTTTGTTAAATTGTTTGCCAAATTCCGCGTTGTTGCAAAGAATCATACCGCCGCGAGGTCCGCGCAGTGTTTTATGCGTTGTCGTGGTGACAACATCGGCATAGGGCAGGGGATTGGGATGAAGTCCCGCCGCAACAAGTCCCGCAATGTGCGCCATATCAACCATTAAATACGCGCCGACTTTTTTGGCAATTTCGGAAAAGCGCGGAAAATCCAAAATCCTCGAATAGGCCGACGCGCCTGCGACAATCAATTTCGGTTTATTTTCGACGGCGATTTTTTCAAGTTCGTCATAGTCGATAGTTTCGGTATCTTTCGCCACGCCGTACGGAATAATTTTGAAATATTTTCCGCTCATGTTGACGGGTGAACCGTGCGTCAAATGTCCGCCGTCCGTCAAATTCATTCCCAGAACAGTATCGCCGGGCGTTAAAAGTGAGAAGAAAACCGCCATATTTGCCTGTGCGCCGGAATGAGGTTGAACATTCGCATATTCCGCGCCGAAAAGTTTTTTTGCTCTGTCAATGGCGAGTTGTTCGACAACGTCAACAAATTCGCAACCGCCGTAATATCTTTTGCCGGGATAACCTTCAGCGTATTTATTTGTCAAAACACTGCCCTGCGCTTCCATAACAGCGCGACTGACGATATTTTCCGACGCGATTAACTCCAACTTCGTACGCTGGCGATTGAGTTCACTTTTGACAGCCTCAAAAACTGCCGAATCTTTTTTCAAACCTTCATTCAAGTTCATTCTTGAAAATTCACTCCTTCAAAAAAATTCTATGAAATAAGTTAGGGGTCAGAGAAAAAACCCCTAACCCCTAACTCCTAATTCCTAACCACTATTCAATGTTCATGTGAAAAATACATTCGTCGCGGAATGTCCATGCCCAGTTCGTCCTCTGCAATCTGCTTTATTCTGCTTGGAGCTTTTAATTTTGCAATTTCGATTCTCAACCGCTCATTCTCTTGCTCCAAAACTTCCGCCTGATTCTGCGTGGCAACAAGCGCATATCCGCGACTTGCATTTATTCCGCTGCGAACGACTACCAACATCGCCAAAACCGAAATGATTATAAACGCAACTCGACAGCGCGATCTCAGAAGGTGATCCAATTTCGGGCGGCGGCTGATAATTCTTAGCTGACTTTCTTCCTGTGCCCTTTGAAATTCGCCGTAAGTGATGATTTTTTCGCGCCTCGATTGAGTTTGCATTTTGGGTTTCGGTGTACGTCTCACCGCCATAATTATCCTCCTTTGAAATCTGAAACAACTTTAAGCGTTAAAAATTTTTTCAGCCGCACGGAGTTTTGCAGACTTCGCGCGGGAATTTTCTTTCAGTTCGTCACCGGTCGCAGTTTGAGCCTTGCCGAGAATTTTTATTTCGGCTTTATGTCCGCACACGCAGACGGGAAAATTTTTCGGACAGGTGCAACCTTGAGCAAGATTTTTGAAAGTGTTTTTGACAATTCTGTCCTCCAGCGAATGAAAAGTTATAACCGCAATTTTTCCGCCGACTTTTAAACGTCTGACGGCTTGAGTAATCGCATCGCTTAAAATTTCAAGTTCGTGATTGACTTCGATTCTGACCGCCTGAAAAATTCTTTTCGCGGGATGACCGCCGTTTTTTATGTGCGGCGCGGAATTTTCGATAATTTTCACAAGTTCGCCGGTTGTTTTAATCGGTCTCGATTTAATTATTGCGGCGGCGATTCTTTTGGAAAATCTTTCTTCACCGTACTCGCTGAAAATTTTTATCAGTCGGGTTTCGTCGTAATTGTTTATAACATCAGCCGCAGAAAATTTTTGCGTCCGATCCATTCGCATATCCAAAGGCGCGTCGTGAATGTAGGAAAAACCGCGCTCCGCAGTGTCGATTTGATGAGAAGAAACTCCCAAGTCGAAAATTACGCCGTCAATTTTATCGACGTTCAAGTTGTCCAAAATTTTTTCCAGATGACTGAAATTTCCGTGCGCGATTTCGACTTTGCATTTCAGCGCGGACAATTTTTTTTCAGCCGCCCGAATTGCCTCAAGGTCTTGGTCAATTCCTATCAAAAATCCTTCCTCGCTCAAAAATTCGCCGATTTTTAAAGCGTGACCGCCTCCGCCCAGTGTGCAATCCAAATAAATTCCGTTCGGTTTCGGCTGAAGAATTTTCAAAACCTCATCCGGCATCACACTTTTGTGTTCAAATTTCAAATTTTCATCACGATTTCTAATCTGTTTTTAATATTCCTTTTTATAGCAGAAATTTCATTTATATGCAAGAAAAATTTTTCAGCAAAATTTCATTGACCTGAGTGATAATAAGAAAAAATTTTTTTGAAAGGAATGTGGTTTTGTGGACGCAGACAAAAAGACTTTCGACGAGTTCATGGACGGCAGCAAATTTTTTACAATACCTGTTTATCAGCGAAAATATGATTGGCATCAAGCGCATTTCCAACAACTTTTTGACGACATCAAAAAAATTATCGAGAATGATAAACCGCATTTTCTCGGAACTTTTGTTTATCAGCAAAAGAAAAATAATTACGTCATTGTTGACGGTCAACAGAGAATTACCAGCCTTGTTTTGCTTGCCAAGTCGCTCTGTGATCTGATTGATGACGAAGAGCTGAAGGAAGAAATTCTGGGAAGATATATCAAACACAGTATCGGCAAGGGCATGAAAGATAAATGTAAACTCATTCCGACCGAATACGACAGAGATGTTTTTGAAAAAATTATGGCTCACGATGATTTCAATGAAAACTTTTTTAGCGATCCTGAAAAATCTTCGGTGATGTACAGAAATTTTATTTTCTTCAGAGAAAAAATTTCCGAGCGTGAATACTCTCCGCAAGAAATTTATGAGGCGATTCAAAAAATTGATATTGTCCGAATAAATATCGAAACCGGCGAAAATCCGCAAGAAATTTTTGAGTCTTTAAATTCGACCGGCTTATATTCTCACTCAATCCGATTTATTCAGAAATTATTTGCTCATGTCGTTGGATTACGAAGATCAGGAAATACTTTACAAAAAATACTGGCTGGAAATTGAAAAATTGCTCCGCTATTCCGAAGACATCGAAAAATTTATGGTTCAATACTTAATGGTCAGGCGCAAATCCGATTCCGTTACAATGGGAAATAAAAAAATAAAGTTGTCCGATAAAAATCTTTATGAGGTTTTCAAGCGTTATTTTGTAGAAAATTATACTGATTCCGATAAAAGCAAAAATGTTGAGGCGTGTTTGAAAGATATTTATCGTTACGCAATATTTTACAAGAAGTTTTCTTTCAATGACGAGAATGTTTTTGATAACTTGTCGGCATTGGAGAAAAAATTTTTTGAACTCACTTATTTAATTAAGGCTTCGGGTGCTCCGATTGTTTTGATGTATCTCTATGATAAGTACGAGAAAAAATTTTTTAACGAAGAGACTTTTATAAAATTTGTCGAAATAATGATTTCGATGGCGTTTAGAGCGAAAGTTTGCGGCTACAAAGGAATAAATTCGCAATTTGCGTCAAATTTTATTGCGCGTTTGGATAAATCAGATTTCTTCAACGAAGACATTTTTTGGCAAATGATCACTGTCGGCAAGAAAAACAATCCTTTCCCCGATGATAACCTTTTCAAAGAAAATTTAATGACGACAGATCTCTATTCAAGAATAAATTGCAAATATTTGCTGTATTCTTTAGAAAAAAATTCCGAACACCCGCACGAATTGCCTTCATATTCCGTCGGAACCATCGAACACATTATGCCGAAAAGTCTGACACATTGGAAAAAATATTTGGAAGAAAAAAACGACCTTGCCGCTCATGAGATTTTTCTTCACACTTTGGGAAATTTAACTTTAACTGCTTATAATTCCTCGTTGAGCAATTCAATTTTTGAAAAGAAAAAAAAGGAATATGCAAAGTCAAATTTTTTCTATACCAGAAGTTTAAAAGATATTACCGATTGGACTTCAAAGCAAATTAAAGAACGCGCAGAAAAATTGGCGTGTGAGGCGTTAAAAATTTGGAACTTGCCGGAAAAATACAGTTTTGCCTCCGTCGATGCGAAAAATATTTTTACGCTTGAAGACGATTTAGAAAATTTCACGGGTAAAAAACCCGCATTGCTTTCAATCTCCGACAAAGAACACGAAATCAAAACTTGGCGTGCCCTGTTGGAAGAAGTCATAAAAAATCTTTATTCGCTTGACAAAGAAATTTTTGAGTTGGCGGCGCAGAAAGAAAATATCCCCTCAAAATTGTTTTCAACCGGTTTTGGCAAAATAGATCCGACTTTTTTCATGAGTACGGAGCGTTGTTTGCGGATAACTAAAATTCTCGTGGAAAATTTTGACTCAATCTGCGGGACAAATTTTAAAGATGAAATTTGGTTTACGCTGAAAAAATAATTTGTTGACGCAAAAATTTTTGGTGATATAATTCCTTGACTTGAAGGAGGAATTTTTATGACGATTACAAAAGATATGAGCATTATAGAGGTCGTGCAGAAATATCCCGACACCGCGATGGTTTTTATGTACGCGGGAATGGGCTGTCTCGGTTGTGCGGCGGCGCGTTTTGAAAATATTGAGCAGGGAGCAACTGCGCACGGAATTGACGTTGACGCTTTAATTGACGCTCTCAACGAAGTTGTTGCGGCATCTGACGAAGGCGAAGAACTTCAAGCAGCTGTTCAGTAAAAAATTTTTTGAACTAAAAGAGTCCTCGCAATTTTTTTTTGCAGAGGATTTTTTATTTTTTTTGGAGGAAAAATTTTTATGATAATTTTGGCATCGGCATCACCGCGCAGAAAAGAACTTTTACAAAAACTTTGTGACAAATTTTTAATCGACGCAAGTGATGCGGAAGAAATTCAATTTGCGGACAGCCCGAAAGAATTGGCGATAAAAAATGCGGTCTTCAAAGCTCAAAAAATTGCGGAAAAATATTCTGCCGAAGATATTGTTATCGGCGCGGATACGATTGTCACTCTGGACGGAAAAATTTTTGGTAAGCCGAAAGATAAAAATGGCGCAAAAAAAATGTTGCGTGAACTTGCCGGAAAAAAGCACGAAGTTATAACCGGACTTGCAATCATTCACGAGAAAAAAATTTTCACCGCCGCAGAATCAACCGAAGTTTTTTTCGGCGAAATGACTGATGAAGAAATTTTTTCTTACGTCGAAACGGGTGAGCCGCTGGACAAATCCGGTTCATATGCTCTTCAAGGCGGCGCGGCGAAATTTATTGAAAAAATTAACGGCGATTGGTCAAACGTCGTCGGGCTTCCGCTTTATCGCTTGAGACTTTTGGCAAAATCTGCGGGAATTTTCATTTAAAAATTCTTGTCAGAAAAATTCAAGTCGGGTATAATTGCGACGATAATTTTTTTTTTTGCGGGGAAGGTGATTTTGTGCGACGATATACAATCTTGCTCTTAACGGCGTTTATGTTGGTCTTGAGCGCGGCGGCGGGCATGAGCTTTCGAGTCGGAGCGGATGAAAAATCTTTCGGTGTGCCGATGCAGGAATTGACGGCATATACAACACTTCCTGCAGAAACTGTAACGACTTTGGCGGACGCTTACGAAAAAAACAGTCGCGTCAGAATAAATTTTGTTCCGCTCGCTCAAAAAGATTTAATTCAAAAAATGCGCGATGATGCGGTTTCGGATCCGACCGTCGTTAAAACCGTCGATGTCGTTCTTGCTGACAGCGAAGTTTTGAAGAAGGCGGCAGGTTTTAATTTGCTCAAGCCCTACATTTCCGAAACAAACGACGCGGTCAAAAATGATTTCAAAGACGAAAATGACCGCTGGATCGGCGTTTGGTATGACCCTGTAATTTTCTGCGCGAATAAAGATTATTTGAAAAAAATTCCCGACATTCCCGACACTTGGGAAAGTTTATCGAAGTCAACGGCGCGAATCGGAATAACCGATTTTATGGCGGCGGACGCTTCCGCAAATTTGATGTTGCAGATGATAGAAAATTTCGGCGACGTTAAAACTTATGAAATTTTGAGCAACATTCACCCGAAAGTCGTTCAGTACGCGAAATATTTATCTAATCCTGTCCGTCAAGCCGGAATGGGCGAGGCGGATATTTCTGTTGCAATCGAGAGCGAGACTTTGCGATACATTCAAGACGGTTACCCGCTGAAAATAATTTATCCCGAAGACGGCACTTCATATTTGTTAACGGGTTTCGGGATTGCGACGAATGACGCGGCAAAAAGTCAGGCGGCGGCGAAATTTGCGGATTGGCTTTTGAGTGACGAAGCACAGATGACTTTGCAACGAAACGATTTTTATTTTATCTCGACAAATCCGCAGACACTTGCCTATAAAACTTTTGCGGGAAAAAATCTTGTGTTGTTCAATCATTCGCAAATTTTCACCGATCAACAGCGCGAAACTTTTTTAAATCGCTGGGTGAAGGAAATCAGATTTAAATAGTAGGCAGATCGATAGTAAGTAGATCGATAGTGAGCAATTTTTTTACTGCCAATCTGCCGATCTGTTGATCTGAAAAAGAAGGGGAAAAAAATTTTGAAAGCGGGAATTATCAGCTTAGGTTGTGCAAAAAATTTGGTCGATACCGAAGTTATGCTTGGAATTATGCAGAGCCGCGGCGTTCAGATTACGCCCAACCCTGCGGAGGCGGATATTTTAATTATCAACACTTGCGCGTTTATCGCGTCGGCGAAGGAAGAATCTATCACCACGATTTTAAATTTTGCCGAATACAAAGACGCGGGGAACTGTCAATCTTTAATCGTGGCGGGCTGTCTGGGTCAACGTTACAAAAAAGAACTTTTGGACGAAATGCCGGAAATTGACGCGATTATCGGCACGGGCGCATGGCACAGAGTTATGGAGGCGATAAATTTAACTTTGCGCGGCGAAAGAGTTATTTTAATCGGCGACAAAGAAATTATTTATGACGCGAAAACTCCGCGCCTCCGCACAACTCCGAATTATACCGCTTACGTGAAAATTGCCGAAGGTTGCGACCACTCCTGCGCTTTTTGTGCGATTCCTCTCATTCGCGGCAAACAAATTTCCCGAAATATTGAAGACATTGTCGAAGAAGTCAAACAGCTTGCGGAAGACGGCGTTAAGGAAATAAATTTAATCGCGCAGGATACAACGAATTACGGCCGAGATATTTACGGAAAGCCGCGCCTTGCCGATTTACTCCGCGAACTCGTCAAAGTCGAAAAAATTCAGTGGATCAGAATTTTGTACGCTTACCCGCAGACTTTCACCGACGAACTTATTGACTTGATGGCGAGCGAAGAAAAAATTTGCAACTATGTCGATTTGCCTTTGCAACACGCGGCGGACAGCGTTTTAAAGCGTATGCACCGCCCCGATACGAAAGAATCGATTGAAAAACTTTTGAATAAACTCCGCAAAAAAATTCCCGGCGTGTCGATTCGTTCAACTTTTATGGTCGGATTTCCCGGCGAAACTGAAGAAGAATTTAACACGCTGAAAAATTTCTTGCAGGAACAAAGATTGGATAAAGTCGGAATTTTTGTTTATTCGCCTGAAGAAGATACGCCCGCTTACGAAATGGAAGATCAAATTTTGGAGGACGTTGCGCAGGAGCGTTATCATGAGCTGATGAGTATTCAAAGTTTGATTTCGCAGGAAATTAACGAAAGTCTTGAGGGAAAAGAATTTGACGTTCTGATTGAGGGCAGAGATCGTGAAGTCGAAGAGGTCGTCGCGGGAAGAAGTTATCGCGAGGCTCCCGAAGTTGACGGACAAATTTATATCGAAAACGACAAAAAAAGTTTGGCGGGGGATATTGTCCGCGTGAAAGTCGTTGCCGGCTTTGCTTATGACATTGCCGCCGAAAAAATTTAAAGATAAAAAAACCCTGTCATAAAATTTTTTCTCGTGAATATAATGAAGTGAAAACAAAATTTCATAAAAATTTTTTTTTAGGAGGTCGATTAAAATGAAAGATGAAAAAATTTTGCAGGGAGAAATTTTGAGCGATGAGGAACTTGAAAACATTTTTGGAGGCTCAAAGGGTTACGTTTATTATGCTCGCGTAGAAAGACCCGGCATTGACGGCTACTATCTTGTATTCAGCGAAAAACCTATGTCGAAGGAAGAAGTAAGATTTTGTGTGTACACTACACCGCATATCATTTCCCCATTTATCGACTATAAAGACAAAGCCAAATTTTTAGATATAGCAAAAGCTAAAGGTTATGAAGCTATCGACTGTGACAAGATGAAAAATTAAAAAATTTTTTGAAAAATAATTCTCGGCGAGCGTCGAGATTTTTTTGTCATAAAAATAATTTTCGTGCATATAACTAAGTGAAAAAATTTTAGGAGATGATTAACATGAAAGACGAAAAAATTTTGCAAGAGGAAATTTTGAGCGAAGAAGAACTTGAACAGGTCGCAGGCGGAACTCCCGGTGAAACTGCAGATGACAGCAGATTTTTAAATGTTTTGTTGCAAGGAACAAAATATCATCAATGCGATCGCTACGGCTCATTTAGAATTTTCTTCAACCAAAGAGGTGAGATCAATGATGTTGCGAAGTCGTGGGAATCTCTCGGCATTAAATTTTTCCATGGTGAAGGACTGTCAAACATATATTCTTTAAACGGCAAAAACCTTTCACGCGATGAGGCTTGGGAATACGCACAAGACAAAGTCGGAAAACATTTGACTAAAGCGCAGTGGGATTGGTAAAAAAAATTTTGTAAATAAATCCTGATGGCAAAAAGTCGTCGGGATTTTTTTATTTGACGCAGAAAAAAAAATTTTTTAAAAGAGTTTGTCATAAAAATATTTTCCGTGCATATAATAAAGTGAAAAGAAAATTTCAAAAAAAATTTTTAGGAGGTCGATTAAAATGGCAAATCGTGAAGAAAATCTCAAAAAAATCAATGCTGAACTCGAAAAGTTGAGCGATGATGAACTCGAAAAAATTGCGGGCGGCTTTTATGCTCGTTCTAACGTCGGCGATGTTAAACCGGACGTTAATTCTTCAAATCCTGCGGATCCTAATCAAAGTCGGATAATTCATTGGACTGCGTAGACAAAATTAGGTTATTGATTAGTAAACGCGAAAAAAATCTAAAAAATCATCTGACACAAAAAAAATCCCTTCGGCAAAAGTCGTTGGGATTTTTTATTTGACGCTGTGAAGAAATTTTTATAAAATATTTCCGAGGTGATTTGTTTGGAAAAAATTGTCGGCGATTTACTTCGCGAAAAAAAATTGACAATTTCTTGCGCGGAAAGTTGCACGGGCGGACTTTTGACAAGCAATCTGACTGACGTTGCGGGAAGTTCCGATTATGTCAAAGGCTCGATTGTCGTTTACTCAAACGAAATAAAAATTTCCGCGCTCCACGTCAAAGAAGAAACTTTGAAAAATTTCGGCGCGGTAAGTTATGAAACTGCTTGTGAAATGACGAAAAATATTCGTGAACTTTTCAAAACTGACATCGGCGTGGGAATTACGGGAATTGCCGGACCCGGCGGCAGTTCAAAAGAAAAACCTGTCGGGCTGGTTTATATCGGAGTCAGCGATAAAAATAAAATCGACGTGCAGAAATTTAATTTTTCGGGTACTCGAACGGAAATTAAAAATAAATCTGTTGACACGGCTTTAAAAATGATTCAAAATCTTATCGAACAAAATTGATTGGAGGAAATTTTTATGAAGAAGATTTTTTTTGCTTTGACGGTGCTTTTAACTTTTTTGACGGCGACGGCTTTTGCGGCTGAAGAAAATTCCGCTCAACCGCCCGCAGAAAATTCGGTTTCACAGGCTTTTGAATACACCAGTCAAACTTTCGGCTTCAAAATTTCTTGTCCCGCCGTGCCGAAAGTTGTTGTAAATCCTTTTGAAGACCCCAAAGAACGCGGCGAACTTTTGGTTTTCGCAAACGACGGAATAAAAATTTTGTACGGTTATCAAATTAAACTCGATGCTTTCGACAATAAAGACATTCCCGATTTGAACAAGGCGAATAAAAAAACTCTCGACGCTTACCTTGAAAAACTTCGCCAACAAAATGTTTATGAATATGCCGAAATCACAAATATTTCTCCCGACAACAAAGCGATTTTTGCCGTCACCGCCAAAGAAATGGAAGTCGAACTCGACGACGGCGAAATTGGCACGGCGACTGCCGATACTCAAAACGCGATCGCTTTTTTCCGCACGAAAAGCGGCCGTTGCATCTCGATTCAATTCATAACCGATACGCTTGACGACGAGGCGATTGCAAATTTCAGCAAATCCGTTATGAGTTACCGTGACGCTACTGACCTTGCAATGCCCGATAAAAAATCTGATAAGAAAAAATCTAAAAAATAATTTCTTGACTTGAAAAAAATTTTTCCGCTCGATAAAAAAAGTCGGGCGTTTTTTTTTGTTCAAGTCAAGCAGGAAAAAATTTTTTTAGCGTGAAAAGAATTTTTCTGAAATGGAGGATAAATTTTATGGCGATTTTTAAACTCAAACCCGCTTGCAAAAATTATATTTGGGGCGGAAGAAAACTTATCGACGAGTATAAATTTGAAACGAACGAAAAAATTCTTGCCGAAGCGTGGATGCTTTCCGCTCACAAAGACGGAATGTCGATTATTACTTCGGGAAAATTTGCAGGTAAAACTTTCGGCGAATATCTTCAGCAAGAAAAAATTTTTGAAAAATTCCCGATTCTGATAAAATTTCTTGACGTTAAAGATAAAATTTCCGTCCAAGTTCACCCCGATGATTCTTACGCGCTGAAAAATGAAAATCAATTCGGCAAAAATGAATTTTGGTATATCATCGACGCGGAGCCGAATGCGTACATTTATTACGGCTTCAAGAAAAAAATTTCTAAAGAAGAATTTAAGCGGCGAATTGAGGAAAATACTTTGCTCGAAGTTTTGAACAAAATCAACGTCAAGAAAGGCGATAGTTTTTTTGTATCTTCGGGAACTTTGCATGCGGCGGGTTCGGGAGTTCTGATTGCGGAAATTCAGGAAAATTCAAACGTCACGTACAGGGTTTTCGATTACGGACGTGACAGACCTTTACACATTGAAAAAGCTCTGGACGTTACAAAACTTGAACCGAGTTTAAACGCAAAAAATTTTCCGCACCTTGCCGACTGTAAATATTTTACCGTCGATAAAATAAACCTTGACGGAAAAATTCTTTCCGAAATCGGCGGCACGGTTGACGAAAAAAATTCTTTGAGCGTTGTAATTTTGGAAGGGCTTGGAAAAATTTTTGCATGTGGCGAAGAAGTAAATTTTCAAAAAGGCGATTCGATTTTTATTTCCGCAAACAGCGGCGACTGGAAAATTTGCGGAAGTTGCGACGCACTTTTGACGACGATTTAAAAAATTTTTGGGAAGTGGTTTAATGATAATGAGCGGAGCAAAAGCGGTTGTAGAATGTTTGCGGGAGCAGGGAGTAAAAATAATTTTCGGCTACCCGGGCGGAATGATTTTGCCGATGTATGACGCGCTTTATGACGAAAAAGAAATTAAACAAATTTTGGTAACTCACGAACAAAACGCGGCTCATGCGGCGGACGGTTACGCAAGGGCAACGGGTGAAGTCGGAGTTTGTATGGCGACTTCCGGACCCGGCGCAACAAATTTGGTCACGGGAATTGCGACGGCTTTCATGGATTCAATTCCGATCGTTGCGATAACGGGACAGGTCGATACAAATTTGCTCGGGCGCGACGCATTTCAAGAGACAGATATTTTGGACATAACAATGCCCGTGACGAAACATAATTTTAAAGTAAAAGACCCGCGAAAATTGGTTGAAACTATTCGCCAAGCGTTTGAAATTGCGCGAAGCGGTCGGCGCGGCCCGGTTTTGGTCGATATTCCGAAAGATTTATTTTTTGCGGACGTTGATTATAAATTTAAAAAAATCGAAGAAAAATCTTTAGGAAATCCTGACGCAGATTTTAAAATTTGTGCGGCGGAGGCTGTCGAAGAAATTTCTAAAGCCGAAAGACCCGCGGTAATTGTCGGAGGCGGAGCAATTTCTGCGGGCGCGTCGAAAGAAATTATTCAATTCATCGAAAAATATAATTTGCCCGTCGTGAATACTTTGATGGGAATCGGCGCAGTTCCTCGAAGTCATCCGCAACATCTCGGATTCGCAGGACTTCACGGAAATAAAGCCGCCAATCACGCAATCGCGGCGGCTGATTTGGTTATTGCAATCGCATCAAGATTCGGTGACAGACAAACTGGAAATTTGAGCAAATACACTCGCTCGAAAAAATTTATTCACATTGACATTGATCCTGCAGAAATTGATAAAAATATCGAAGGAAGTCTCGGACTCGCCGGCGATATAAAAATTATTTTAAAACTTTTAATGCGAAATGAAAATTTTCAGCCGCGAACAGATTGGTGGAAACAAATTGAAAGTTGGAAAGAAACTTTTGATTACGATTATCAAGTTAATCGTTTAACAGTTCCTTGGGCGATGAATCAAATTGCAAAAAAAACTGCTGGAAAAAATTTTGCTTACGCGACTGACGTCGGTCAACATCAAATGTGGGCGGCACTTCATTTAAAAGTTGAAGAGCCTCGAACTTGGTTTACTTCCGGCGGACTCGGCACGATGGGTTTCGGACTTCCCGCCGCGATGGGTGCGCAAATTGCTTTCGGAAATTCTCGCAGAGTTATTTCAATTTCCGGCGACGGCGGAATAAAAATGACCGGAAATGAATTTTTTACGATTTCGCGATTAAATTTGCCGATAATTTCTTTAATCGTAAATAATTCTTCGCTCGGAATGATTCGCCAACTTCAAAAAGTTATGTACAAAGAAAAATATATCGCTTGCGAATTTGATTTTGAAATGGATTTTGTAAAATATGCGGAAAGTTTCGGAATAAAAGCGACTGCGGTTTCAACTCAAGAAGAATTTGCCGCCGCGCTCGAAAAAGCTCTTGCCGATGAAAAAAATCCTCGCGTAATTGTTTTAAATGTTTGGCGAAGTTTTGTTGAGCCGATGACGAAAGGAAACGCGCGAATTGATGAATTTGTAGAATTTAAATAAATTTTTCAAAAAAAATAAAAATCAGAGAGGTTTTTAATGCTTCAAGATATAACGCTGGGACAATTTTTTCCCGGAAATTCAATTTTGCATAAACTTGACCCGCGAACGAAAATAATTTTGCTTTTCGCGTTGATGATTTTAATTTTTGCGGCGGACGGAATTTTTTCCTACACATTTTTAATTTTTTTCACCGCCGCAATAATTTTTTTGTCAAAAATTCCGCCGCTCACCGTTTTAAAATCAATCAAGCCGTTAATTTGGATAATTTTATTCACGCTTTTAATTCATTTCGTCAGCCACGACGGAGAAATTTTAGCAAAATTTTTTATTTTTAAAATCACGGACGAAGGAATAAAATTTGGAATTTTTATAAGTTTGCGGCTGATTTTGCTGATAATTTTTTCAAGTCTTTTAACTTTCACAACCTCGCCGATACAATTAACCGACGCGATGGAAAAAATTTTGTCGCCGCTGTCAAAATTCGGAGTTCCCGCGCACGAAATTGCGATGATGATGACAATCGCTTTGAGATTTATTCCGACTTTAATCGAAGAAACTGAAAAAATAATTAAAGCGCAAAAATCTCGCGGAGTAAATTTTGAATCGGGAAATATTTTTAAACGAATGAAAAATTTTGTTCCGATATTGGTGCCGCTTTTTTTGTCGAGTTTTCGACGCGCGGACGAATTGGCGATGGCGATGGAGGCGCGATGTTATCGAGGCGGCGAAGGACGAACACATATGCGTGAATTAAAATTTTTGCGAAGAGATTTTTTAGCGATTTTTTTAGTAATTTTAATAATAATTTTTGTGATGATTATGAGTTACGGAAATTTTTAAAAAAATTTTTTATTTAAGCCTTCGGGCTTATTTTTTTTTTGGAAATTAAAAAATTTTTTTTGCGTAAAATTTTTTTGAATAATTTTAGAAAAATTTTTTTGTGAAAATCCTGTTTTGAGGGTTTAAGAGGTAAAAATTTTACAAATGGCGTCAGTATGCGATTTATAAATTTTTTGAAAAGGAATTATTGTACGCCAAAAAATCAAGAGAGTTATTTTTTGTACGCCAAAAAATCAAGAGAGTTATTTTTTGTACGCCAAAAATTATTTTTGGTAAAAAAAAATTCCCTCATTTGCAGGAAAAAATTTCTGTGATAAAATTAGTGAAAAATTCCGGTGTGAGATTTGATGAAAAGTGACGA
Organism: uncultured Selenomonadaceae bacterium; assembly: GCA_905236725.1. Classification (GTDB taxonomy): domain Bacteria; phylum Bacillota; class Negativicutes; order Selenomonadales; family Selenomonadaceae; genus Quinella. The sequence continues at coordinate 31,817 of CAJOCT010000004.1, forward strand.
AAAAAATTTTTTAAAATCTCGGCGCAGAAATATTGCGTTGATTGTTGCTTATGACGGCACGAAATACAACGGTTTTCAGCGGCAAAATTTTCCGTGCGTGGCGATTCAAAATATTTTGGAGGATCGGCTGGAAAAAATTTTCGGCGAAAAAATAATTTTGACGGGATCGGGGAGGACTGACGCGGGAGTTCACGCATTCGGGCAAGTCGTAAATTTTTTTACTGACGGGCGAATTGAGGTTGAAAAAATTCCGAAGGCGGCGAGTTCGGTTTTGCCGGAAGAAATTGTCGTTCGCGAGGCGTTTGAAGTCGATAAAAATTTTTCTGCATTGCACAGCGCGAAAAGTAAAATTTATTTGTACAAAATTCAGCGCGGAAAAATTTTAAATCCGTTCACAAAAAATTTTTCTTGGCACATTCCGTACGATTTGGACGTTGATTTGATGAAAAAAGTTTTGAAAATTATCGAGGGGACGCACGATTTTTCTGCATTTAAGGCGGCGAGTCAAACAAAAATGAATCCTGTCCGCACGATTTTTGAGGCGGATATTTTTGACGAAAAAATTTTTGACGCGGAAATTTTGACGATAAAAATTCACGCGAGCGGATTTTTGTATCATATGGCGAGAAATATTGTTTCTGCGGTCGTTGCAGTCGGTCGAAAAAGGTTGAGCGAGGAAGATTTTAAAAAAATTTTTGTCGGCGGTGACAGAAAATTTTTTCCCGCGACTGCGCCGGCTAACGGTCTTTGCCTTTATAAAGTTTTTTATTGAATTTAATTTGACTTATGCGGTATAATTTCAAAAAATTTTTCAGAGGAAGTTTAAATGACAAAAAATTATTTCAGCGTTTTGGAATTTGATAAAATTCGGCAAAAGTTAAAAAGTTGCGCGACAAGTAGTTTCGGAAAAGAACTTGCGGAAAAAATTGAGCCGAATGATGATTTTGATTCCGTCAAAAAAAATTTGGAGTTAACGACGGAGGCTGTAAAAATTTTCGCGGTAAATTCGCCGCCGCTCGGAGGAATTTTTGACATTCGCGAAGTTTTGAAAAAAATTTCTCTCGGAAGTTCAGCCGACGCGAAAGAACTTTTAAATATTTTGTCCACGATGTTTGCAATGCGTAACGTAAAAAAATTTTTCAAAGAAATAGAACTCGACGCGCCGAAATTAAAATTCCGCGCCGCGCAAATTGAAATTCTCGGCAACCTTGAAAAACAACTTGACAGCGCAATCGACGAACACGGCACCGTCAAAGATTCCGCAACTTCCGAACTTCAAAAAATTCGACGCGAACTTCGCACGGCACAAAGTCGAATTAAAACAGAAATTTTCAACATTCTTCACGATTCGGCAAAGCAAAAATATTTTCAAGACGCGATTATCACAATGCGCGGCGACAGGTACGTTGTCCCCGTCAAGCTGGAGTACAAGGCGCAATTTCCCGGAATTGTCCACGACCAATCCGCGACGGGTGCAACGATTTTTATTGAGCCGATGGCGATTGTGAATTTAAACAACGAAGTCAAACAGCTTGAGGCGGAGGAGCGTGCGGAAGTCAATCGAATTTTGCGCGTACTTTCGGAAGCGGTAAGAAAAAATTCCGACGCACTTTTAAACAACGTCGAAATTTTGGCGCAGGTCGATTTGGTTTTTGCAAAGGCGAAATTTGCGCGGGATTTGAACGCGACTGAACCGATTTTGGAAAAATTCACCGATTTAAAATCCGCGCGGCATCCGTTAATCCCCGCAGAAAAAGTTGTGCCGATTGACATAAAACTCGGCGAAAATTTTTCAATCTTACTCGTCACCGGACCGAATACCGGCGGCAAAACAGTTTCGATGAAAACTCTCGGACTTTTGGCATTGATGGCGCAATCCGGCTTATACATTCCCGCCGCCTTCGGATCGAAAATTTCGGTCTACACAAATATTTTCGCGGACATCGGCGACGAACAATCAATCGAACAGAGTTTATCGACTTTTTCCGCACATATGAAAAAAATTGTCTCGATTCTTGAAAAAGTTCAATCGACGGACTTGGTTTTGCTCGATGAAGTCGGCGCGGGAACTGATCCCGATGAGGGCGCGGCTCTTGCAATGGCGATTCTTGAAAAACTTTTACAGCTGAAAACTTCGACCATTGCAACAACTCATTATTCCGAATTAAAAACTTTTGCCTACTCGACGGACGGAATTGAAAACGCCAGCGTCGAATTTAACGCCGAAACTCTTCAGCCGACTTACAAACTTTTAATCGGTATTCCGGGAGCAAGTAACGCCTTTGCAATCAGTCAAAGGTTGGGGCTCGAAAAAAATATCATCGACCGCGCTAAAAATTTCATCACCGCAGATCATGCCAACTTTGAAAAAATCGTCTCAGAACTCGAAAGTCAGCGAATTTTTTACGAACAAAAGAACGCTGAAATTTCTTTGCGACAAATTGAAATTGACAGGCATGAGAAAAAAATTTCCGAAATGCGCGACGAAATTGCCAAGTCGAAAGGTGAAATTATTCGCAAGGCGCGGGAAAAATCTGCGGCAATGGTCAGGGAAACTCGACGTGAGGCGGAAGAAATTATTTCTTCGCTCAAAGAACAATTCGACGATATGGGCGTTAAAAAACGTCAGCAGGCAATTCAAAACGCGCGTGATAAAATTCGCGAGGCGGAATTTGAATCAATGCCCGGAATTATCGCGGATAAATCTGTCGGCAAGCGCATCAACAAAAAATTTCTTCAAATCGGCGACACGATTTATATAAAATCCCTCGACCAAAAAGGCACGGTCATTTCAATCGAAAAGGACGGCAAAGAATTAACCGTTCAAGTCGGCGCATTGAAAACTACCGTGAAAACGTCCGCCTGCAAATTCGTCAGTCACAATTCCGAAGAAATTCCCGATTCTCAACCTTCGACAAGTAAAAATCGCGGCTCGGCAGGTCTCTTGCAAAAAGTTTCGACTGTCGGCCGTGAAATCGATATTCGCGGAATGTTGGTTGACGAGGCTGAACAGGTTTGCGGAAAATTCATCGACGACGCACAACTTGCCGGACTCAAACAAATTTTGATAATTCACGGCAAGGGGACGGGCGCACTTCGCAAAGGGATTCACGATTTTTTACGGCGAAATAAATCTGTTGAAAATTTTAACCTTGCCGATCTCGAAGAAGGCGGCGCGGGTGCAACTTTCGTCGAACTCAAATGAGGAGTTGATAAAATTTTGGAAACGATAGATTTGACCGGCAAAGTTAAAATTCTGATTCGATTCGGCTTGATAACTTTGCTGGTTTTATCGGCGGTTATCGGTTACGCAGTTTTTCATCATTACCACGCGACGACGCATTATAAAATCACTGACGCGAAAATTAACGGCACGATGCTTTCTGTTCGTGCGCTTGCAAACGGTAAAATTAAAGAATTGCCATTTCAAGACGGCGACGAAGTTCAGGCGGGTGATGTCATTGCAAAAATTGAAGTCAGCGTGACGGAAGAAGAAATTAAGCAACTTGAAAGCGCGGTTGAGGCGGCGAAACAAAATTATGCCGACTTGCAACAAGGACAGATGGTAAAAGTTGCCGTAACGCGACAAGTGCCGATTGCTCCGCCTGCAAATTCGCCCGGCGTAAAAAGTTCCGGCTCGAACACTTTGGCAAGTTTGGAAGAGCGCGCGAAAAGAATGGAAGAACTTTTTGAAATGGGCGCGGTCAGTGCGGTTCAACGCGACGCGGCGAGAAAAAAATATGAGGATGCATTGGCGGAAGGTCCCGCAGAAGAAACTCCAGCCGCTCCCGCAGGTGCAACGACTCAAACTGTCACCGAATATATCGAACGTTGGCAACCGACACCTCCCGCAGTTTTGGCGACGGCTGAAAGCGCAATCAAACAGGCCGAACTTGCTTTGAACGTTGCGCGTCAGGAAGCTCAACAGACAGAAATAACCGCGCCGTTCAGCGGAATTATTTATTATGCGGCGGCGGTTGAAGAAGATTTATCGGCCGGCGAAGTTGTTGCAAAAATCGGCAGCGGCAAAGAACTTTGGCTTGAGGCGGAAGTCACCGAAGATTTTTTCAACAAAATTTCTCTCGGCAAAAAAGTTTCGTACACAATTGACGGCAAAAATTTTTCGGGAACTTTGACGGAAAAAATTGAGCCGACAAAAGTTGAAGAAACTCCTCAAGAAGAAACTCCGCCCGCCGAAGAAAAATTATCTGAAGAAAAACCTCCGACTGAAAATCCTCCCGCAGAAAATCAATCTGTACAAACTCCTCCACCTGCTGAAAATTCTTCAACCGAAAATCAACTTGCACCGATTCCAGAAAGTCCCGAAAAAATTCCTGAAGAAATTCCGCAACCCGAAAATAAAAATTCTTCAGACTCCGCCGGACCGGTGAACGATAAATTTATTTTGAAATTTTCTATTCCGCCCGACAGTAAAATTGATTTTAAACCGACCGAAAAAATTACTGTCGAAGTCGATTTATAAATTTTTGCTCGAAAGGGCAATTTTTTTTTGTAAAAATTTTGTGTTATAATCGAAAAAATTTTTTAGGAGAAAATTATGTATAAAAATATTTTGGTTATAAATTTAATGCATCTCGGCGATTTAATGTTAATTACTCCGACTTTAACGACTTTGAGAAAAAATTTTCCAAATTCAAAAATTTCTTTGCTCGCCGATAAAAAACTTGCCGACCTCGTTAAATTAAATAAAAATCTCGACGAATGTATTTTTATCGACAAAAAAGGTGCGGACGACAAATTTTTTAATTTCGTGAAATTTATTTTAAAAATCCGCGAAAAAAATTTCGATCTCGTGATAAATCTTCATCGCAATGAAAGAGCCTCCGCGATTGCGGCTTTCAGCGGCGCGAAAAAAATTGTCGGCTACTCGAAACCGATTTTTTCAATTTTTTTCACAAAAGTTTTGCCAAATCCTTCGATTGCGCAACTTAAACCAAAATATATTCCCGGAAGTCAACATCAAGTTATTTCGCACTTCGACGTTTTAAAAAATGCTGTCGGAATTGAAAAAATTTTTGATAACGGTCTTGAAATGTGGATTGACGACGCGGCAAAAAAATCCGCAGAAAAAATTTTTTCGGAAAATTTTTCTGAAAACACAAAAGTTATCGCGTTTAATATCGGCGCAAGTTGGATAACAAAAAGATGGATTGACGATTATTTTGCAAAATGCGCCGATATTTTAATTTCGCGCGGATTCGGAATTGCATTTCTCGGCGGGACGATGGACGAAAAAATTGTTGAAAGTTGTGTCGAAAAAATGCAACAAAAAAATTCTTCGCTTTTAAAAATTTTTACGGGAAAATTTTCTCTCGCAGAACTCGCAGGATTTTTAGATAAATGCGTTTTATTTTTGACAACAGATTCCGGCCCGATGCATATCGGCGTTGCAAGAAATATTCCGATCGTAACGATGTTCGGCGCGTCACCCGTGCCGGGATTTTTTCCTTACGACTCGAAAGATATTTTGATAAAAAGTCCGGTTCAATGTCACCCGTGCGGACAACATATTTGTCCGAAAGTCGGCGAAGAAAATTTATCTTGCATGAAAAAAATTTCTGTTGAAGTCGTGATGAAATATGTTGACGAACTTTTAAAAAATTTCGGTCAGCCTGCGGAAAAAATTCCAAAAGTTTACGGAAATTATAAATGTCGAGTTGTTGAAATTTAAATTTTTTGGAGGATTGAAATGAAATTTAAAAAATTTTGTGCGAAATGCGGAAAAAGTTTTATAACCGAAAAAAACGAAACTTATTGTACCGCCTGCAAATTTGCGATGAGTTCGCAAAAAAAAAATAATCCCGCAGAAATTTCCAAACAGCAGGCAGTTTTAAATTATATTCGTGACAGGCAAATGAGCAGTGAAAGCCGCAGTGTTTCCGCGCAAGAAGTTATGGAAAAAGTCGGCGTGACGAAAGAATTTATAAATTCGATGGTTCGCGCGGAATTTTTTGGAAATTCTTTTAAAAACGGTGAAAAATATCCTCATCATTGCGAAAAATGCGGAAAAATTATTTTTGAGGGAGTTTATTGCGAAAATTGTTTAAAAGAACTTCGCGCGATGTTGAAAAAAGAGGGTGAAGAGCGCGAAATAAAAAAACAACTTTTAATTGAAATGGAGGCGCAGAGAAAAAATAATAACGTGATTTTAATTGTTGACGAAAACAGATATTTCGCGGAAAAAACTCGGCAAATTATTCAAGAAAAATTTCAAAATTATAATATTTTGATTGCGAACGACGTTGAACACACGATAAATTTTTCTCACGGATTGAAAGTAAAATTGATTTTGATTGACGACGCGATAAATTTGCGCTTCGACGGATTAAAAATTTTAAATAAAATTCGCGAAGATTATGTTATAAGCGATATGCCCGTTATCGTGACGACAAATAAATTCGACGAAGAAAAAAAATCTGCGGCTTTTAAACTCGATGCGCGCGATTATATCGAAAAACCTTTCAACGCAGAAAATTTAATTGAGCGCGTGAGCAAAATTTTATTTTCTGACGTTGAGTTTATAAATCCCATGCACAAAATTTTATTGATTGACGATAACGCGGATGATGCGGAAATTGAAAAAAATATTCTCGAAGAAAATTTTCACTGCACTGTTTTCACGGTTGAAAGCGGAATTGAAGGTCTCGAAATTTTGCAAAACGTCGAAAATATTTCTTTAATCTGCATAAGTTTGCAAATGTCTTTTATGAACGGTTTCAGGGTTTTGGAATTTATTCGACAAAATGAATTTTTCAAAAGTATTCCTGCGGTTTTTATGATAAACTCCGAAAATTCTGATGTGATTCAGCGCATAAAAAAAAGTCCTGCGGTCGGCTATGTAAACAAGCCGGAAATTTCCGCAGGTTATTTAAATTTCTTGAAAAAATATTTGCCCAAGGAGAAAAAATTATGAGTAGCAAACAACGAAAAAATTTGTCGCGAATAATTATTTCTGCAGTCTTGATGATTGCGATTTTTTTTATTCCGCTCGAAAAAAATGTTGAAATTTTTTTGTATTTGGCGGCGTATTTTATTGTCGGTTACGATATTTTGATAAAGGCGGCGAAGGGAATTAAAAATCTTCGTCCGCTCGATGAAAATTTTTTGATGACGGTTGCAACACTCGGCGCGATTTTTTTGAATTTTTTCGGTGAAGAAAATTTTTCCGAAGCAGTTGCGGTTATGCTTTTTTATCAGATCGGAGAATTTTTTCAATCTTACGCAATCGGCAAGAGTCGAAAAAATATTTCAGATTTAATGGACATTCGCCCGGATTTTGCAAATATTGAATCTGCCGGGAAAATTGAGCGTGTTGACCCGGATGAAGTTGAAATCGGGACGAAAATTATCGTTCAGCCGGGCGAAAAAATTCCTATCGACGGCGTTGTTGTCGAAGGAAATTCAACTTTGAACACTGCGGCGTTGACGGGTGAATCTTTGCCGAGAAATGTTAAAGTCGGCGACGAAATTTTGAGCGGTTGCATAAATTTGAACGGAGTTTTGAAAATTCGCACGACAAAAAATTTTGATGAGTCGACCGCGTCGAAAATTTTGGATTTGGTCGAAAATGCAAGTTCATTAAAATCAAGGTCAGAAAATTTTATTACGAAGTTTGCAAAAATTTACACGCCGATTGTAGTTTTCTGCGCGATTTTTTTGGCGATAATCCCGCCGATTTTTTTCGCGGAAAGTTTTTCAGTTTGGATTTATCGCGCGTTAATTTTTTTAGTGATAAGCTGTCCCTGCGCGTTGGTGATAAGTATTCCGCTTACATTTTTCGCGGCATTGGGCGGAGCAAGTCGCGCGGGAATTTTAATTAAAGGCTCGAATTTTTTGGAAAATTTATCGAAAATTAAAACCGTCGTGATGGACAAGACGGGGACTTTGACGAAGGGAATTTTTGAAGTCGACGACATTCACGCGAAAAATTTTGACGCGGAAAATTTAATTCATCTTGCGGCGCACGTTGAAAGATTTTCGACGCATCCGATCGGAATTTCGATAAAAAATTTTTATAAAAACGAAAATGACGGCTGTAAAATTGAAAACGTCGAAGAATTTTTCGGTCTAGGAGTCAGCGCGAAGATTAACGGCGAAACTGTTCACGTCGGCAACGAAAAATTTATGGAAAAAATCGGCGCACAGTGGAAAAGTTGCGAAAAACTCGGGACGATAATTCACGTTGCGATAAATAAAAAATACGTCGGGCACATCGTAATTTCCGATAAATTGAAACCGCACTCGAAACAATCTGTCGAAAAACTTTTTGCAATCGGCGTTGAAAGAATTGTAATGTTGACGGGCGACGCAAAAAAAATTGCGGAAAAAATTTCTGCGGAACTCGGAATAAAAGAATTTTACTCGGAACTTTTGCCGGAAAAAAAAGTTGAGCATCTGGAAAAAATTTTATCTGAAAAAAATTCGGGGAAAGTTGCATTCGTCGGCGACGGAATAAATGACGCACCTGTTTTGGCGCGGGCTGACATCGGAATTGCGATGGGCGCGATGGGTTCGGACGCGGCGATAGAGGCGGCGGACGTAATTTTAATGGACGATGACCCGCTGAAAATTTCTCAAGCGATTCAAATTGCGAAAAAAACTTTGTCGATAGTCAAAGAAAATATTTATTTTTCAATCGGAGTAAAAATTTTATGTTTAATTCTGGGCGCGGTCGGAATTGCGAATATGTGGGCGGCAATTTTCGCGGATGTCGGCGTAATGGTTTTGGCGGTCTTAAATGCGATGCGTGCCTTGATAAAAGTTTAGGAGAGAAAAATTTTTATGGATTTATTCAGCGCGGCTCAAGTCGCGGAAAACAAAAAAAATCAACCGTTGGCGGAGCGAATGAGACCGCAGAACTTAAAAGATTTTTTCGGGCAGGAAAAAATTTTAAAAAGTTCGCTCGGGAAAATGATTGAATCGGGAAATTTGCCTTCGCTGATTTTTTTCGGCGCACCCGGCACGGGCAAAACTTCTTTGGCGAAAATTATAGCAAACACAACTGAAAGTAATTTTGTAAAAATCAACGCGGCACTTTCCGGAATTTCGGAACTGCGCGGGATTGTCAAGGAGGCGGCGGACAATCGAGCTTTTTATCACAAGAACACGATTTTATTTATCGACGAAATTCACCGCTTCAACAAAAGTCAGCAAGATTTTTTGTTGCCTTACGTCGAGGACGGCAGAATTATTTTAATCGGCGCGACGACCGAAAATCCTTTTTTTGAAGTCAACGCCGCGCTTTTGAGTCGAGTTAAAATTATTCGCCTTGAAAAACTTTCTGCCGATGACATAAAAAAAATTTTGCTCAACGCGATAAACTCCGATGAAATTTTAAAAAATTTGCCGGTTGAAGACGAGGCGTTGGAAATTATCGCGGATTTTTCGGACGGCGACGCAAGAATTGCACTGAATTTTTTGGAGCAAATGAGTTTTGAAGAAAAAATTTCCGTCGAGAATTTAAAAAAACTTTTGGGCGAGCGCGTAAGAAAGTACGATAAAAAAGGCGACAATCATTACGACACGGCGAGCGCGTTTATAAAAAGTATGCGCGGAAGCGATGCGAATGCGGCGATTTTTTATCTTGCGAAGATGATTGACGGCGGCGAGGATTTGAATTTTATTGCGCGGCGGATTGTGATTTGTGCGGCGGAAGATGTCGGCAACGCAGACCCGCAAGCCTTGATTTTGGCAAACGCGGCGGCTCAAGCCGTTCAATTCGTCGGACTGCCCGAAGCGAGAATTATTTTGGCGCAAGCGGTCACCTACATTGCCGGCGCGGAAAAAAGCAATGCGGCTTATTTGGCGATTGATTCTGCTTTAAACGACATTAAAAATAAAAAAAATTCCGATGAAGTTCCGAAACATCTGCGCGATACAAGTTACAAAGGCGCAAAATTTTTCGGTCACGGAAAATATTATAAATATCCGCACGACTTTGAAAATCATTTTGTCAAACAACAATATCTGCCGAAAAATTTTTCAGGAAAAAAATATTATCAGCCGACTGAACAGGGTGCGGAAAAAAAAATCAAGGAGCGTCTCGAAAAAATTTGGCGCGATTGAAAAAAATTCCCCCGACAAAATTTTTTTTGATAACTTACATTTATATTTCAAAAATGCTACAATCAGAAAAATTTTTTTGTAGGAGGAATTTTTGATGGGAGCAAAGGACAAAGCTCGAAAAGCAGGACTGGTTTTAATCGCAGTTTTCATCGTGAGCGGAATTATTTTGATGTATCGCGGCAATGACGCAACGATTTTGGCGCGGGAGAAAAAGGACGGAATTTTAACCGCCGAACAGGTGAAACTCTCTTTCGATTCGGTAGGCGGGCGAATGATTAACGAGGCTGTCAAAGAAGGGCAGGAAGTTAAAGCGGGTGACTTGGTTATGCAACTCGATCCGACTGACACAGATTTATCAATCGAAAAACTCAAGGCGCAAATTGCTCAACTCGACGCGCAAATAAAATCCACGTCGGGAAATATGAACGTGAATTTATTTAAAGTCGATAACGATGAGCAACAATCTTTTCGACAAATTGATTCACAGCGGGCACTTTTAAATTCCGCGCAGGCAACGTTAAAAAATGCGGAAATCGATTACAACAGAAAAGCGGCTTTGGTCAACGAAGGCGCAATCGCTCAATCTCAACTCGACGACGC
>CAJOCT010000004.1:42547-51318 GCA_905236725.1 uncultured Selenomonadaceae bacterium
GTGAATGACAGCGGACGGACGGACTCTTTGAGTTTGCCGACAATTCAACAGGAGCGGGCGGCGGCGAAAAATGTTGAAAATGACATTGCCGCACTCAATCAGCAAAAAAAATCTCTGGAAGTTCAGTTGCAGGAATTGGAGGTCGCGAAAAGTCGTTTGACTTTGAAAGCTCCTGAAGACGGAAAAATTATCAGCGTTTTGCAGAAAAAAGGCGAAATGATTTCCCCCAACGTGCCTGTTGTTTTGTTGGAGTCGAAGAGAATTTATTATGACATTTATGTTTCCGAAGAGCAGGCAGTCAATCTTCACGAGGGTGATAAAATTGTTTGCAGGACGATTGCGGACGATAAAAAAATTCCCGGCACGATTCGACTTTTGACGCAAGCTCCCGGATTTGCGGATTTAAAACAGTCTCGCGAAAAAGGTCAGGCGGATTTATCGGCGTTTCAAGTGAGAGTTTACATTGAACCCGACAGCGATGTTTTGGCTGGGCAGACCGTGCGCGTCGAATTAGATTGAGGAAAAAATTATGGGCTTTAAAGAATCTTTTTTTGACGAACTGAAATTTTTATTCAGCGGCAAGGGTATGCCTTACGAAAAAGTTTGCATAATGGTCGCGATGGTTATCAGCGTCATTTTATCCGTAATGCTCGCGGGAAATTTTGCCGAAAATGCGCCCGTTGCCGTTATCGACCTTGACAATTCAAAATACAGCCGCGAACTCATTACGAAAATTGACTCGTCGGAATATATGAAAGTGACTTCAATTATAAATTCGCCGATGAATCCCGAAGAACTTTGTTATCGCGATCAAGTCGTAGCAGTCGTCTACCTTCCGAAAGGTCTTGAAAAAAATCGTTATTCAAATTCCGCCGCACCGATCGGAGTTTTTTACGATAACACCAACACCGCGCAAACTGCGGACATTAAAGAGGCGTTGCCTGAAATCGTCGCGATTGATAATGCAATGTTTTCGGGCAGCGGTGAAAGTTCGGGCCTGACTTTGAACAGTCGCGTTTTATTCAATCCCGCCGGCTCAACTTCAAACACTCAAACGCTGGGATTTTTATTTTTCTTCGGCTCAATGTTTTTCACTTTCGCAACAATCGGAATGGTGCCGCGCTTGAGATTGACTAAGCAGTACGAAATAATTTTGACGAAAGGCACGCCGTGGGATTTAATTGCGCGGTTGATTCCGTACTGTTTTTGTCTGATAATTTCTTTTTTTCTCGGGCTGGCAGTGTTGAGAGTTTGGGGAGATTTAGTTTTTTCGGGACGGTTGATAGAATTTTTATTCATAGAACTTTTTATGGCGATGACGATAGGGATATTGAGTATTTTCATGGGCTGGACTGCGGCGAATCCCGGCATTGCGTCAAGTCGAATGATTTTATTCATCCCGGGCGGATTTATTTTTGGCGGAGTAACTTCGCCTGTAGACCATTTGTCGAGTTGGGTCGTGACTTTATCGCACATTTTCCCGCTGACGTGGCAATTTCATTTCACGCGGGACATAATTCAACGTGGCGCAAGTTTGTCGCAAATAAGTTCGGAAATCGGCGCATTTTTCATTTACATGGCAGTCGTCGCAATTTTATTGAACTGGCGATTTGAAAAAAGTCGCGCAGAACTTTCTCCCGAAGTCGTCGAGGAAGAAAAATCTAAAGAGCCGGAAATTTTGCAGGAAGGGAAAAAAATTCAACATATTTTGGTGCCGACTGACGGATCGGGGCAGGCGTTCAAAGCACTTTTGAAGGCGATACAAATTGCGGAATTTTACGAAGCGCGAATAACTTTGTTGATGTGCGTCGAGTTTGAAAAAGAAATTTCAGCATTCGAGCAAGTAAGTTTGAGCGGTTACGTCCCCGCAGAATTGAACGCGGCGGCCTATGATTTTTTGTCGGATTTGATGGCAGTTGTGCCGGGCGATATTAAAGTTAAAACCCGCGTTGAAATCGGTGACCCGGGCGAAACTGCGGTCAACTTCGCGAAGTATGAAAAATGCGATATAATTGTTATGGGTGAAAAAGGTTTCGGCGGTTTTGGGAAAAAAGAACTCGGCAGCGTTGCGAAATACGTCAAAGAAAATGCGCCGTGCCAAGTTGTTTTGGTCGAGGGTATGCCCGACGATTGGGCGGACGAAGAAAATTTTTTGCCGCAAAAATAATTATCGGAAAAAAAATTAAACTTTTGGAAAACACAAAGAAAAGTATCATTTAAAAAATTTCTTGTGACAAAAACAGTGCAGGAATTTTTTCAATAACGGCAAATTTATACTGAGATTTTTGACTGGAGGATTTTATATGAACTTCGATGTTGTTGATACTCTTGTGCGGACGGCTATGGACGCAATCCGAAATTCTTACACCGAATACGACGGAATTGCGGCGGGAGCGTGCGTTCTGTCCAGTGACGGCACTTTGTACAGCGGTTGCACAATCGATAATCCTGTTGAGGGCATGAGTTATTCCGCTGAAATCGTGGCGATGCTCCGCGCAATTTCCGAAGGCAAGCGCGAATTTGATTCCCTTGCAGTCATCGCCGATATCGAGGGCTATTACGTGCCGGACGAGGCGAGTTTGCTTTTTCTCAAAGAATTTGAAGTTGAAGAAATTATTTTGGCTGACCTTGAAGGCAATGTAAAAATTATGGCGATTGATGATATTGAACCTTATAAACCGCGCCGCCGTGACTATTGATCATGAAAAAAATTTTTCAAAACGATTGGCAGGACTTGCTGGAAGACGAATTGCAGAAAGATTATTATCAAGAGTTACGAAAATTTTTAATCGGGGAATATCGCACGAAAAAAATTTTCCCCGATATGTATGATATTTTCAACGCACTGCATTATACGAGTTACGCCGACACAAAAGTTGTTATTTTGGGACAAGACCCCTATCACGAGCCGGGTCAAGCGCACGGGTTAAGTTTTTCCGTTATGCCAAACGTCCCGCCGCCGCCTTCGCTGATAAATATTTTTAAAGAACTTAAAGAAGATTTGGGCTGTAAAATTCCGAACAACGGTTATTTGCGTTCGTGGGCTGAACAGGGCGTTTTGCTTTTGAACACTGTATTAACTGTCCGCGCACATCAGGCAAATTCTCACCGCGGACAAGGTTGGGAAATTTTCACGGATAAAATTATTTCTCTTCTCAACGCGCATGAAAGACCGATTGCCTTTATTTTATGGGGAAGACCTGCGCGAAATAAAAAAAGTATGATAACCGACCCGAAACATTTTATAGTCGAGTCGGCGCACCCGAGTCCGCTTTCCGCTTACAATGGATTTTTCGGCAGTCGACCTTTTTCAAAAGTGAATAATTTTTTAAAATCAATCGGCGAAAAAGAAATTGACTGGCAGATTCCCGACATTTAAAAAAGACCTTCGAGAAAAACTCGGAGGTCTTTTAATTTTATCCGTTACAAAATATTTTTACGTGAAAGTATTTATCAAATTTCCCGCGTTGATACCGTAATAAGCCGCAGTCATCGGATTTCGCGCGGAGTAAAGCGATTCCGCCGCAAGATCGGTTTCGCGTCGATTAACGTAATCGGTTATCGTGGGGAAAAGATTTTCGCTCTGTTGATTGACCCTGTCAATTTCTCTTTCAAGCTGACCCGCAAGCCCTTCACTTCCCAAAGTCGAATTGACTTTTTCGGAATTGTTTTGCAGGGCTTCGGACAAAGTCTTTTCATTGACTGCCAATTCGCCCGAAGAATTTACTGTAACGCCTATTTCGTTCAAAGAATTTTTCAGTTCGCTGTTTTGATTGAGCGAAGAAAGCGGCGCGGAAATTTTATTTTCGTTGAGGTAGGAAACGACGTTGTTATAATCGCGGACAAAATTTTTCATTGAAGTCAATCTGTCATCCTGATTTTCATTTTGCGCCGCAGAATTTTCTTGTTCGTCAACGTCGTCATTTTCGGAAACAAGATAATTTTGCGCGAAGTTTTGAAAATTATTTTCGGGTCTCTGCTCATGCCGAATTTGCGGTCTTTCGGCGCGAGTAAAAACTGCTCTTTCCTGCGACGAAACATTATTTGTTGCAGACTGCGCGGATGCAGCTGCATTTGATTCGGTTTCGCCGCTCTCTTCCGAAGAAGAAACTTCTTGAGAACTTTCGCCCTCCGATTGCGCGGAATTTTTCAACTGCTCCGAAGCTCTCTGCAGATTGTTCATCGCATTGTTGAGCTCTGAACGGAACGCAGCTTTTTCTTCCGTGTAATTTTCGACCATCGTGGTTAAGGCGGGCTGTCCTCCAAACTCCGATTGAATCAAATTCGCATTAGTTTCAATCGTACCGCCGACCAAAATTGAGTTGTCGGCTGCCGCCATGTCCAATCTGAAAAGTTTGTGCGACAACTGCCCAAGCATTTCGGTTTGTCTTGTCATTGAACTTACAGTCGGCATGATTTTCCCTCCTCCCTGAAAACTAAAAACCAACTTGCTCGAACTGCCTGAAGTAAAAAAATAAATAATCCCTAATGAGTCCAAAAAACCCAAGCAGTTACGAAATTAAAATAAATTACAGTCTACCGCATTTTTGACCTTTCGCCGTGAAAAAAAAAAATCCTGCCGCTCGCAGAAAAATTTTAGTTTGCAAGTTTTATAAATGGTGCGGTGTAATTGAAATCAACATATTCAATCGGATTGGGATTTTTGTCCAAGTTTTTCAAAAAATCTTCAGTCAGCCTCGCTTTTTCTTCCAGCCGCTCAAGTTTGCCGATACGAATTTGAACGGCTCTTTCGGCGGTGTTCGTGTAAGCAACGATATAATCTTCGGAAATTATGGCGACTTCGGAAATTTTATTCAGCGATTCCGCGTTAATTTTCTGCAAAAATTTCAAAATTTCCTGAACAAGTTTGTCGTCAACCTCATCGCCGATATATTTGTCGTGAACCGCCGCGCCGGTTATCATCGGAATTTTCATGACTTTTAAATTTTTGTAGCTGTCAATAATTTTTCCGTGCCCGTCCAAATCCAAAAAACCGTAATCGCAAATAATTGTTGCAACGGGCGTTCTTTCCTTGATCGTAACGTCGAGGGTGTGCGGCAAGTTTCGGCGGACGGTGACTTCTTCAATTCGCAAATCTTTCGACAGGCGCGAAGTAATTTGATCTGTTTCAAGTTCAAACATCGGCTCGCCGATATAAATATTCCCGATTTTTAAAATATCTTCTTCCGTCAAATAAGTTGCGCCGACCAGATTTATTTTCATCAGCGTCATAAAGGGCAGGTAAACGAACACGCCGAGAATTGCGCCGGTTATCAGCAAAAAAATTACGCCTTTGAAAACTCTTCGTCCGCTTCGGTGAGCGCGAACTCTTTTTATTTTCGCCATTTTTCAGACCTTGAGTTGAGTCCCGATTCCCGATTCCGTGAAAAGTTCCAAAATAATTGAGTGCGGCAGTCTCCCGTCGATTATGTGCGAATTATTTGCGCCGTTTTGAAGAGCACGCAGACACGCCTCAACTTTCGGAATCATTCCGCCCGCGATAATTCCGCTCTTGATAAATTCTCTCGCCTCACTCGCCGACAAAGTTGAAATGAAACTGCTTTTATCCTCGAAATTTTTATAAACGCCTTCGGTATCGGTTAAAAGCAAAAGTTTTTCGGCTTTGAGTGCGCCCGCAATGTCCGCCGCAACATAATCCGCGTTGATGTTGTAACTTTCGCCGCTTTCGCCGACGCCGATGGGAGCAATTACGGGAACGTAATCATGCTCGATTAAGTCTTCAAGAATTTTTATATCAACTTTTTTCGCCTTGCCGACGTAACCGATGTCAATTTTGGATTTTTGCCCGTCCTCGTAAACCGTCGCAAGTTTTTTTTCGGCTTGAATAAGTCCCGCATCTTTTCCGCTCAAACCGACTGCACGAAGTCCGCGCCGATTCAAAAGAGTCACGATTTCAGAATTTATTTTTCCGTCCAAAACCATTTCGGCAATTTCGACAGTCTCTTCGTCAGTCACTCGAAGCCCGCCGACAAATTCGGTCTCCTTGCCGACCTTGCTCAAAAATTGAGTGATTTCCGGTCCGCCGCCGTGAACGATAACAACTTTAATGCCGACGAACTTCATCAAGGCAACGTCCTGCATAACTTTTTCTTTAAGTTCTGCGTTAATCATCGCGTTGCCGCCGTATTTTATGACAATCGTCTTGCCGTAAAATTCCTGAATGTAAGGCAGAGCCTCGACCAAAACCGCCGCTTTGTCAGTCGCGCTGAAATTTTTCTGCACGAAATTTTTTTCTCCGTCAACTTTTTCCGCGAAATTTAAAAAATCTTCTGATGACATATTTTTAAAATCCGTGTCAGGAAAAATTTTCTGCAAAACCTGCGTCGCCAAATCAATTTGAAAATTTTCTTCACTCAACATTTAAATTCTCCTCCAAAAATCTTTTAATTAAAATTTCCGCAACAATTCCGTCAACCGGCTCGGGCGGCACCTGCATTGAAGTCGGCAAAAATTTTCTCCAGCCTGAAGGCGGATTTTTTTTCCAGTAAAGTTTTCGCGCCTCTTCAGTCGTATGTTTTTCATCAACGACTTTCACGGATAAATTTTCTGCGCGAAGAATTTTTTCTGCAGATTTTGAAGTTGTGCCGTTGCCCAAGATTGCAATTTTTAAGTCGAATTGTGCGGAAAGTTTTTTTATCGTCGCGACAAGTTCTGCAGTTTCGATAACTTTTTCAAAAAGAATTTCGCCCTGAAAATTTAAAACCGCCGCGCCGCATTTGTCCCTGCCCGGGTCTATTCCAAGTATTTCCATAAAAATTTATTTTCCTTCAGAAAGATTTACATTCAACCTCAAAGGTCCGATTGAAGTTGTATTTTCCTTCGCGAACGCGCTCAACTGAATTTTTCCTCTCACCGCGTCGATTGAGTCAATAATTTTGTAAAGCTGGTCCGCATTCATCGCGCCGATTGTGCCGCTTATCGGGTCGGGCAAAATTCCTTTTTCAACGGCAAGACGATTTATATTCGCCAAAAAGTCTTGAACGATAAATTCCGCGTCGTCGTCATTTTTAACTTCGTAATTTTTCGCAAAGATAAATTCGCCTTTGGAATAAATTTTATTGTTCGGGAAAATATTTAATTTAGTTCTGACAGGTTCGCCGCGCATTAAATTTCCCGCCGCAGTTATCCGCAAAATCATATCTTGACCGCCGGAAGAAACTTTTTCGATAATGTCCTGAAGTTCAGGCTGGTAAATCCAAATTGAAGAATCTTCGCCGGCTCCGAAACGCTCGGAAATATTTTTCGATGCAGTTTCAACCAAAAGATTTATTTCGTCCGTGACATCATCGACGCTTTGCCCGCTTTTTAAAATCCCCGTCGATAAAATTTCTCCCGCGCGTAAAATTATGTCGCCTTCGCGCATGGCAATCAACCCTTCGCGCAAATTTTTCGTATGCTCCTCAAGTTCGGCCTTATCCTTAGAAAGTTTTTCGTTGTCGGCGGTAAGAGTTAAATTAAAATTACGCAAATTTTCATTACTGCTCGCAAGTTCGGAATTTGTTGCGGCAAGAGAGGTGTTTTGTTCGGTGAGTTCGGCTTTTTCAATTTCAAGCTGTTCATTGCCGCGCTTTAAATTTTCCGATTCTTTAGCGAGTTCGTCCTGTTCGGTTTTCAGCGCGGCGATTTCTTTTTTGGAAATGGCGAGAGCCTCGTCAGCTTTTTTGTATTCGTCCTTCATTCCGGAAAGTTCGCCGGTGACTTTATCCAAATCTTTTTTCGTGCTTGTCATTGCGGCGTTGAGTTCTTCCATTCCGAAAAGCGCGGTTCGAACGTCTTGCGAAGCGACTGCCATTGTGCCGATTGACAGCGCAGTTATCAGACCGCCGGTGATGACGGTTATAATCATTGAAGTATGGCGCGGACGAAGTCCAAACATCGACAGCCTTTTCTTGCCGATTTTTGTGCCGAGTTTATCGCCGATAAAAGCAATAACTCCGCCGGTTAAAATCATTGTTCCGATAAGATAAATTCCACTCATAAAAAATTTTTTGACTCCGATACTTTTTCATTAAAATTCATAGTAAATTTTTTCACAAAACAACACGGCGAATTGTAGAAAATTTTGTTTCGTATGTCAAATAAAAAAACTTTCCGAAAATTTCATTGCAAAAAAAATCGCCCGAAGGCGAAAAAATTTTTTTTGCAACGTTTGAATGACCTAAAAGACCTGCCCACTTTTTGACGCTATATTCCTTCGCTCTTGAAAACATTCGTCAGCAAATATTTAAAAATTACACGCTCGTCAATTTGTGTGCAGATTGATAAGATTCTTTCATTTTCGATTTACTGATTCTTTCAACGTTTCAATTCTTCGATAAAAAAAAATCGTCAACCAAAATCCTACGGTTACTCGATTCCGTTTTCAACGATGAAAAAAACTCATCTTTTCGACTGACGTAAACAATTTGCTTGTCAAGTGTAAAACTTTTGAGCCTTTCGCAAGATAATGACCGAAAAATTCAGCCGTCTTTTCCCACGCTGTCATATTTGCCGTCAGAATTTTTAACCTTTCTACTTACACCGATTCCTACTCTCATAAAGGCTTTGCCGCTCGGCGTGTAACGAACTTCAACGTCTTTCGTCAAATTTCCGCTCAAAATTACTTTGTTCAAAAGTTCATACCTCCCAGCTTATTTTTGTACATTTTGAGTTCATCAGCATTTTTTTCAAGAAAATCTTTAAGTGCTTCCTTAATGACTTCAGTATTGTTAGGGCGTGTTGGTAAAGTTGATTTAACGCCGGTAAGAAAA
>CAJOCT010000005.1:0-42291 GCA_905236725.1 uncultured Selenomonadaceae bacterium
CGCGTCGCCGAAAAATAAATTGTGCAAATGTTCGTCAATCATCGCCTGCATCCAATCCAAAAGTTGACTGTCACGGCGTTTTTGAAAAACTCCGCTTTCAGTCGTCAATTTTTTGAAAACTTGAATGACTTGCCAAAGTTCGGCGAAACCTGTTTTTTCGACGGCACTGGCAAGATAAGCATGAGTCGGCCAACCTTCAGTTGCGGGACGAATAAATTCAATCATTCGTTCATATTCTCCGCGGGCAACTTTCGCACGAACCAAATTATCGCCGTCCGCCTTGTTTATAACAATCGCGTCGGCAAGTTCCATAATTCCTTTTTTTATGCCCTGAAGGTCGTCGCCCGCGCCCGTCAAAACAATCAACATAAAAAAATCCACCATCGAACGCACGGTAGTTTCAGACTGCCCGACACCGACAGTTTCAATTAAAATCACGTCGTAGCCCGCCGCTTCGCACATCAACATAGTTTCGCGGCTTTTTCTGGCAACTCCGCCCAAAGTTCCGCCTGCAGGACTGGGACGGATGAACGCTTCGGGGCGGCGGCTCAAAGTTCCCATTCGCGTTTTGTCGCCGAGAATCGAGCCGCGTGTCACGGAACTTGTCGGGTCAATCGTCAAAACCGCGATTTTATGCCCGTCGTCACAAAGCATATTTCCGAAAGCCTCAATCATCGTCGATTTGCCCGCGCCGGGAACTCCCGTAAAACCTATTCTTAACGCCTTGCCTGTTCGCGGCAAAAGTCTTTGCAAAACTCTTTGAGCCTTCGCAAAATGTTTCGGGTTGTTGCTTTCGATTAAAGTTATTGCGCGGGATAAAATCATTCTGTCGCCGCTCTCAACGCCCGCAACAAGTTCGTCTTCGGACAAAATTTTTTTCTTGGATTTAAATTTTCCCGACGCGAAAGCAGGATTGATATTGCCGACGGTCGTATCTTTTATGCCCTCGATTCCGCTCATAACCGCCGATTGATTGGAAACAGCCCACTCCGGTGTTGTCGTCGTGTAACCAGCCATTCAGCCACCTCCTTTAAAAATTTTTTTGATTCTAACACAGGAATTTTTCATTTGCAAGGAAGTTTCGACGCAAAAAAAATTGCCGCCGATTAAGCGACAATTTTTTTTATTTTAAAATCAGAACATTTGATTTTTCCAGAAATAATATGCGGCGATGAAAGAGGCAACCAGCGCAATAAAAATTACTGCAAGAAATCCGTAAGAATATTCAGCCATCGGAACGGGGACATTCATTCCGAAAAAACTTGCGATGACGGTCGGCACGGCGATAATAATTGTGACCGCCGCAAGAAATTTCATAACTCTGTTTTGATTGTTGGAAATTATCGAAGAAAAAATATCCGCCATCTGCGAAAGAATTTGACTGTACATCTCGACCATTTCGCGCGCCTGTTTATTTTCGATGATAACATCTTCCAAAAGTTCTTCGTCTTCTTCGTAAATGTCCAAAATTCCGGCAAGACTTCGACTCGTTCTTATGCGCAAAAGTTTTTCAAAAACCGCGTCGTTTGAACGAAGAGCCGCATTAAAATAAGTCAAGCCTTTTTGAAGTTCCATAAGTCGAAGAATATCGCTGTTTTTCATATTTTGGCGAAGTTGCTCCTCAATTTCGTCGGAAAGTTTATTTATTTGCCGAAGGTAACGCAGATAAAAAGTCGCCGAACGATATAAAATTTCAAACAAAAATTGAGTTTTCTTGTACGTGTGAAAAAGCCTGGCGGTCCTTTCGTTAAAGCTGGCGATGACGGGCGTTTCTTCAAGGCAGACGGTGATAATAAATTTTTTCGTCAAGATGACCGAAAGCGGCAAGGTGTCATAACTTTCCTCGTCGTAGACAACGGGGACATTGGTTAAAATCATGACAGATTCTTCTTCAACGTCGATGTGTGAGCGTTCCTCTTCGTCGAGTGCGGAGCGCAAAAAATCCGGCTCAACATTCGCCGCCGCGCTGACTTCTTTCAGTTCGTAAGGAGTCGGATCGATGATGTTTATCCACGCACCTTTTTCAAGGTTTTTCAGCGTCAATTTTTCAAGGTGCCCCGATTCCTGCGATTTGTAAATTTCTACCAAGAAAATCACCGCCTTTTCAGATGTCAGGGAATTTTAAACCCCAACAGTGTTTTTATTTCGTTCTGTGAGCCGTAAAGTTCGGAATATTTTTCTTTGCAGGCCAAAACTTTTTTGACGTATTGCCGAGTTTCAAGGTAAGGGATTGCATCAATGTCGGAAAAATTTTTTTGCCAATTTTTTTCTTTCATCCAGTGGCGAACATTTCCGCGCCCGGCATTGTACGCCGCCAAAGCCAAAACATCGTTGCCGGAAAATTCGTATTCAAGCTCGGCAAGATACCAAATTCCGTACCGAATATTTTTTTCGCAGTTGTGCAGTTCATTTAAAGTTGGCGGCTGTTCGTTTAATTGAGCAGCAATCCAGTCCGCAGTTTCGGGCATGATTTGCATTAAACCGACTGCGCCGCTTTTTGAAATTGCGCCTTCTGAAAAATTGCTCTCGACTTTCATGACGGACACCGCCAAAAATTTATCGACTCGGTAGCGTGCGGAAAGTTCTTCGACTTTTTCGCGGTAGTAAAACGGGTACAAAATTTTTTGAGTCATCGGCAAGTTTGCGAAAAAAGTCAAAATCACCGCCGCGCTTAAAAATATTTTGAAAAGATTTTTTCCGGAAATTTTCATTGCACTACTCCGTGTTTAAAATTTTTTTCTCAAAAAACCATCTTCCATTCATTGCCTTGAGAATTTGTTTTTGAAGATCGGCGAAGGAACTCTTATTTTTTACCACAACATCGGCGCGATTGCAAATTTCGCCTATCGGCATTTGCGCCAGGATTCTTGCGACAGCTTGCTCGGGAGTAATTTTATCGCGCCTTATCAGTCGATTTAACTGCAAATTGCTCGGCAAATAAACCGCCCAGACCTCGTCAACCAAATTTTCCCAACCCGCCTCGAATAAAAGCGGAATTTCCAAGACGACTAATTTTTCTCCGCGCTCCGCACACTTGACCAAAAAATCTCTCGTGCAGTTGAGTAAAATCGGATGCGTGACGGAATTTATCCATTGCCGCTCGTCTTCGTCGTGAAAAATAATTTCGCGAATAATTTTTTTGTCAAGTTGCCCGTATTCGTTTATAACTTGCTCGCCGAAATGATTAACATAAGCCTTGAAAAAATATTCGCCGGGCTGCAAAAGTCTGTGAGTTTCCTCGTCCACGTCGAAAGTTACCGCGCCATATTTTTTTAGTTCAAAGGCCACCGCAGATTTTCCGCAAGAAATCCCGCCCGTCAATCCGATTATAAACATAAACTCTCCTTTCAGTCGAGTTAGTGGCTAGTGGACAGTGGTCAGTGGATAGAAAACTGTTCACTGTTCGCTAATTTTAAATCCTTCTTCAAATTTTTCAATTCGTCGCATTTTCAAAAGATGACCGATCGCGCGTTTGAAAGATGCCTTGCTGATGTGAAAAACCGCCTGAATTTTTTCCGGCGAAGTTTTATCCGTGAAATTTATTTTTCCGCCGTTACTTTTGATGAACCGAAAAATTTTTTCCGCATCGTCGTTAATCGCGTTTTCCTTAGTTTCGCGAAGAGATGCATTTAATCTGCCGTCCTCGCGAATGAAAGTAACTCGCGCTTCGACAATCTCGCCGCATTTCAGTTTTCGCGGAATTTCTTTTTGATCAATGAAAACAATATTTCTCTGTTCGCTGAAAACAAATGCGCCGTCTTCGGTGATGTTATAAATCGCGCCTTTAATTTTGTCTCCGCGCTTGAGATTTTCCGCAGGTTTACTCGCCCGCCGAATTTCGTCCGAAACTTTCATGGAAGTTGCAAGCCTGCCGGATTTGTCGATATAAAGTTTCGCCCAAACAATGTCGCCGACTTGAACTTTGCCGATCATTTCGGCGAAAGGCATAAAAATTCCGCGCTCGGCTCCCGTGTCCAAAAATGCGCCGTCTTTTGAAACGTTGATAACTTTCAGCCGCGCAATTTGTCCGACTTTCATTTTCGGAACTTTCATACTCGCGGTTAATTTTTTTTTCGGGTCGAGATATAAAAAAACTTCCGCAACGTCGCCGACTTTAATTTCAGAAGTCTGTTGATTTTTGTGCAAAAGTATATCGTCGTTTGAATTGCCCGTCCCCGCGCTCAAAAAAACTCCGAAGTCACTTTCGCGAACGACTTTTAAATTGGCAACGGTCATGGGTTTTAATTCAGTCTGCATAGTTTTCAATTTTCGCGTCGCCCCAAAGTTTTTCCAGTGCGTAATAATCGCGGTTTTCAGTTTTGAAAATGTGCGCAACAACGTCGCCGTAATCCATCAAAATCCATTCGCCTTCGTGATAACCTTCCTTGTGGCTGAAGCGGATATTTTCTTTGTCCAGTTCTTCTTCGATGTTGTCGGCAATCGCGCGAACTTGAGTAGCCGTCGCCGCCGAACAGATAACGAAATAATCCGTCGAGAACATCAAGCCGCGCATGTCCATGATAACAATTCTTTCGGCTTTTTTATCACTCGCCGCCTTACAAACTTTTTCTGCAAGTTCAAAAATTTTTTTCTCCAAAATTATGACCTCCTAAAAAATTTATTCGTCGTCAGTTTCTCCTTCGACAATGTCTTGAGCCGGGAAAAGTTCAAGTATTCTCGCGTCAATTTCGGCAATGTTCGGTATCCAAGAGCCGTCCGCGCCTTCGTAACCCGGCAACATTACCGTCGTCGGCGGATCAGAACTCATTTGCCGCAGGACGTTAGCCAAGTGCGCAGAGTCGAAAATTTCCGCGCTGGTTTCCATTTTATTTCTAAAAATATCGGCAATCGCGGGAAGTTTCGGGATTGTGTCAAGCTGAAGAACTTTTGCATAAAGAGCCTTCATAAATTTTTGTTGACGCTGAACTCTGCCCACGTCGCCGAGCTTTTCGCCGAGAAAGCGCAAATATTTTTGAGAATCTTCGCCGTTAAGATGCTGATAACCTTGCCCGAGATGAATCGCCAAACCTGATTCGGGGTCTTCATAGTCCATATCTTCTTCAACATAAATATCCACACCGCCCAAAACGTCCACCAGTTCAGCGAAAGTGTTCATCCCGATAACTATGTATTGATGAATGGAAATTCCCAGCAGATTGGAAACTTGGCGAACAAGGAAATTTGCGCCGCCCCAGCCGTAAAACTCGTTCAGATGACCCTGCGCGGAATTTGTATTTACCCAAGTGTTTCGCGGAATGGAAATCAGTCGAGATTTGCCGGTGTCGTTTGAAAAGCTCAAAACCAAAATCGTGTCCGCGCTCGGTTCGCCGTCGTAGCCGTCATCAATACCCAAAATTAAAATATTCGTGTAGCCGTCAAACTTCGGATCCGTCACCCCGACCCGCGCATTTTTGCGCTCGTTGTAGCCCTGATACATTGAATCAAATTCGCTGTAAATTCTGCCGACGACGTTGTAAACAGAAATTCCGACAAATAAAAGCGCGGAACACAAAAGAGCCAAAATCACACACATGAAAACCAAGCGAAACGCTTTTATCCTTCGCCTTTTGCCGAGTGCTTTTCTTTTCTGCTTAATGTTATCCTGTGTTACATTCGCCATTTTTGACACTGCTCACTTTTTATATGCCTCTTTTTAAAAGTAAAAAATTTCTCGCGTCAATCGTATCGGGGTGGAGGAGAGAATTTTTTTGCACGACGAAAATTATTGATTCGTTCATCGCCGTCAAAATTATTTCGTCGAGATTGTCCGAAGTTTCCGCAAGGTCGCGAAGTTTTTCAACGCCGGGATAATTTCTGTTCGGCTCAATCATATCCGCGAAATAAATAATTTTGTCCAACGCCGTCATATTTTTTGCGCCGACCGTGTGCCGATAAATTGCCTGCGAAATTTCTTTGTCGTCAACGCCGTAAATTTCCGAAATCATTTTCGCGCCGATGTAAGCGTGCAATAAGAGAGGAGAATTTTTTTCAACTTCGCCGATTTTTATTCCGCGCTTGACAGCCTGCGCAGGAAGTTCGTCATTTTCAAATTCCCTCGCGCAGTCGTGCAAAAGTCCCGCGATATAAGATTTTTCTTCGTCAACATCAAATTTTTTCGCAAGTTTGACGGCGGTATTTGCCACGCCGATTGAATGGGCAAAACGACTTTTTTTCAGCCGGCTTTGAAGTTCGCGGCGCATTTCGTCAATCGTCATCTGTAAAGTTTCTCCCTCAAAATATATTCTTCGACGGCTTCCGGCACAAGATATTTTATTGACCTGCCCGACTTGATTCTTTCGCGGATGTCTGTTGAAGAAATATCGAGTCCCGGCGTTATAAATTTGTGAATATGTTCCATGCCTTCGTCGCCGAAAAATTTTTTGACCTCTTCCAAATTTATCTCAATACCCGGTCGCTCCGCCGCCACAAAATGCGCTTTGTTGACGAGTTCTTTCGATTTATGCCAAGTCGGCAAGTCCGCCATTGAGTCTGAACCGATTATGAAAAAAAATTCCGCCGCGTGTTTATATTGCCGTTCGAGCTCGTCTATTGTGTCCAGAGTGTAAGAAAAACCTTCGCGCAACATTTCCATCGGCGAGACGTGAAAATTTTTGTTGGATTTTACGGCGAGATAAGTCATCATCAACCGATGTGCTTTAGTTTCAATTTTTTTTTCGGCTTTGTGCGGCGGTCTTGAAGAGGGGATAAACAAAACCTCGTCCAGGTCAAAAATTTCCCGCGCCGATTCCGCCATAGCCAAATGCCCCAAATGTATCGGGTCGAAGGTTCCGCCCATTATTCCGATTTTCAAATTAAATCCTCCAGCCAAAAATTATTGCCAAAGTTATCAAAAAAATTATCATACCTGCGCGAAGATAATCAAAAAAATCATGCCGTCCCTTGGGCGTACGCAAATAATTTTTTATCGTGCGCAGATAACCGAAAAAATTTCTAACCACTAATCACTAACCACTAAAAACTATCTTGTCTGTCCGTTGCCTTCGATTAAATATTTTGTCGTGGTCAAAGCCTCAAGCCCCATCGGTCCGCGTGCGTGAAGTTTTTGCGTGCTGATTCCGATTTCCGCGCCGAAACCAAATTCAAAACCGTCGGTAAAGCGCGTGGAGGTGTTGACGTAAACCGCCGACGCATCGACAAGAGTTTGAAATTTTTTCGCCGCTTCTTCGTCGTCGGTGATAATCGCGTCGGAATGTAAAGTGTTATACTTGTTGATATGTTCAATCGCCTCGTCAACGCCGCTGACAATTTTCACGGACAAAATTAAATCGTTGTATTCGGTTGCCCAGTCTTCTTCTGTCGCAACTTTTAAGTCGGGACAAATTTTTCTGCTGAGTTCGTCGCCGCGCAGTTCAACTTTATTTTCTTTCAACATCTTGGAAATTTTCGGCAAAAAATCTTCGGCAATGTCTTTGTGGATTAAAAGAGTTTCCATCGCGTTGCAGACGGAAGGACGCGAAATTTTTGCGGTAAGGACGACGGGCAAGGCAATTTCAAAATTCGCCGCCTTGTCAACGTAAATGTGACAAACTCCCGTGCCCGTCTCGATAACCGGCACAGTCGAATGTTCAACAACGCGCTGAATCAGACCCGCGCCGCCGCGAGGAATTATCACGTCGATAAGTTTTCTCAAACGGCACATTGCAATAACCGCGTCCCTGTCAGTTATCGCGATGAATTCAATGGCGTGTTCGGGAATTTTCGCTTCAATCGCCGCCGCCTTCAAAATTTCCACAAGTTTTTGATTTGTGCGAATTGCCTCCGAGCCGCCGCGCAAAACACAAGCGTTGCCGGATTTTATGCAAAGTCCCGCCGCGTCAACCGTGACATTCGGTCTTGCCTCGTAAATTATTCCGACGACACCGAAAGGCACTCTGACGCGACGAATTTTTAAACCGTTCGGGCGCGTGACGTGAAAATCTTCGTGACCGATCGGGTCGGGCAGTTTTGCCGCTTGCCGAAGTCCTTCCGCCATATCCGCAACTCTTTTCGGCGTTAATTTCAGTCTGTCGATAAAATTTCTTCGCGTGCCTTTTTCCTCCGCCGCCTTCAAGTCTTCGGCGTTCGTAGAAAGAATTTCATCTAAATTTTTTTCCAACGCCTCCGACATTTTTAAAAGTGCGGAATTTCTGACCTCGATTGACAGCCCCGCCATTTTTCTCGACGCTGCTTTTGCATTTTCCGCCTGTTTCTCAATTTCTTTTTTTAATAACATATGAATCGCTCCTTCAGCATTTCTTCCTCCGATTCAAAATTTCTTTCATTATAAATTCATTTTAGCTATTGTGCAAGTTTTTTTCTCATGAATAATAATTGTGCGCAAAATTCTTTCAAAATAAATTCGCGTCTGATATAATTCAAAAAAATTTTTGGAAGTGAGATTATGGAGACGGTGAGGGTTGAACTCGGCGAAAACAGTTACAAAATTTTAATCGGCGAAAAAATTTTTTCAGAAGTCGGCAAATTTATTTCGGAATCGGATTGCACGAAAAAAATTTTGCTTGTCACGGACGAAAATGTTTTTCCGCACTTCGCAACGGACTTGACGAAATTTATTGACGCGGAAATCGGAATTTTTAAAATCGACGCGGGCGAAACTTCAAAAACTTTGCAGAGCGCAGAAAAAATTTATACGGCGGCGATTGAACTCGGTTTGGACAGAAAATCTTTGATAATCGCTCTTGGCGGCGGAGTTGTCGGGGACTTGGCGGGATTTGCGGCGGCGACTTATTTGCGCGGAGTTCCTTACATTCAAATTCCGACGACTTTGTTGGCGCAGGTCGATTCGTCGGTCGGAGGAAAAACTGCCGTTAATCACGCGCTGGGAAAAAACTTAATCGGCGCATTTTATCAGCCGAAAGCAGTTTTCATTGACCTTGAAACTTTGAAAACTCTGCCTGAACGTGAAATAAAATCGGGACTGGGCGAAGTCGTCAAGTACGGAATCATCAGCGATGAAAATTTTTTTGCTTACCTTGAAAATAACGCGGAAAAAATTTTAAATCGCGATGTTCAAACTCTTGAAAAAATTGTCAAGCGTTCCTGCGAAATTAAAGCTCAAGTTGTCGGCGCGGACGAAAAGGAATCGAATTTGAGGCGAATTTTAAATTTCGGTCACACAATCGCGCACGCCGTCGAAGAGGAGACAGATTACAAAAAATATCGGCACGGCGAAGCGGTTGCTGTCGGGATGTTGGCGGCATCTTACATCAGCGAAGAAATCGGAAAAATTTCTGCGACTGAAGTCAATCGCCTGAAAAATTTGTTGGAGCGTTTGAATTTGATGACTTCCTGCGAAGGTTGCGATGTTGAAAAGATTTTCGCGGCGACTTTCCGGGACAAAAAAGTTTTGAGCGGAAAAATTAACTGGGTCTTGATGAAAAAAATCGGCGCGGTTGAAATAATTTCCGACGTTCCGGAAAAAATTGTTAAGAACGCGATAAAAAAAATTTTGCGCTGAGGAGATAAGTCAATGTCTATCGTAAAAATTCATGATGATTTCGATTTGAAAAAAATAGCGGACAGCGGGCAATGTTTTCGTGCAAAAGAAATTGAGCAGGGGCTTTTCAGATTTATCACGCTGAATAAATTCGTTTACATTAAGCAGGTCGGCGAGTTCGATTTTGACATATCTTGCACCGATAACGATTGGGAACACTACTGGATAAAATATTTTGACTTGGAGACAAGTTATTGGGCGATTCGCAGAGATATTTTTCAATACAGCGAAAGAACGCCTTTTGAAAATTATTTGAAGACGGCGACGGAGTTCGGCAAGGGAATCAGAATTTTGCGGCAGAATCCGTTTGAAACTTTGATAAGTTTTATCATCAGCCAAAGAAAAAGTATTCCCGCAATAAAAAAATCCGTCGAACTCATCTGCGAAAGTTTCGGCGAAATTATTCACACGCCTTACGAAGATTTGCGACTTTTCCCAACCCCCGAAAAACTTTCCGTTGCGACGACTCTCGGGCTTTCAAGTTGCGCTCTCGGTTATCGCGGTGCTTATGTTCGTGACGCGATTGAAAAAGTTCGCACGCACGTCGTTGACCTTGAAGAAATGATTTATTCGAGCAACGAAGATTTATTGTTTGAGCTTCGAGAGATAAAAGGCGTGGGCGAAAAAATTGCCAACTGCGTCGGGCTTTTCGCTTATCATCGGTTGGATCTTTCGCCGGTTGATGTTTGGATTAAACGCACGATTGAAGAAGATTTTCACGGCAGAAATGTTTTCAACGAATTCGGCACTTACGCGGGAGTTTTGCAACAATATATTTTTTACTACAAGCGACTCGGGCAAAAAGAATTTGATTTGGTCGATTAACAGGAGGAGATGACTTTGAAAAAATTTATAAACGGCATCAGCGACATTGAGACTGAACTTTTGGAGGGTTTGGCGGCGGCTTATCCGCAAAAACTTCGCAAGGTCGGGAATCAAAAAATAATCGTTCGTGCGCAACTTAATCACGATAAAGTTTCTTTGCTTTCGGGCGGAGGTTCGGGTCACGAGCCGGCTCACGCGGGTTACGTCGGTTACGGAATGCTTGACGGCGCAGTTGCCGGAAATATTTTTGCCAGCCCGCCACCTTTGGCAGTTTTCAAGGGCATTACCGAAGTTGCGACGGAAAAGGGTGTTCTGTGTATCGTGAAAAATTACACCGGCGATGTTATGAGCTTTGAAATGGCAGTAGATATGGCGCACGGTCACGGCGTAAAAGCTGATATGGTTGTCGTTGACGATGATATTGCCGTTCAAGACGTTGCAATCGGTCGGCGAGGGGTTGCGGGAACGATTTTGGTTCATAAAATTGCGGGCGCGGCGGCGGAGACGGGCGCGGATTTGGATATGGTCAAGGCTATCGCTCAACGCACGATCGAAAATTTGCGGACAATCGGCGTGGCAATTTCTCCCTGCACCGTTCCCGCGATAGGTCATCCCGGTTTTGAAATTCCCGAAAAATTTATGGAAATCGGAATCGGCATTCACGGTGAGCCCGGAATAAAACGCGAGCCGATTACCAGCGCAGACGGAATCGCCCGAAAAATGCTTGACAAAATTCTTTCCCATATCGAATACGCGGGCAACGATGTTGTCGTCCTTGTCAACGGAATGGGCGCAACGCCGATGATGGAACTTCTGATTATAAATAAATTCGTCAACGCTTATCTTTATCGACAAGGCGTAAAAATTCACGATACCTTAATCGGAAATTTTATGACAAGTATCGACATGGCGGGCTTTTCGATTACGCTTTTAAAACTCGATGACTCTTTGCGCGCTTTTTATGACGCTTCGGCGGACACTTTCGCGCTGAAAAAGTAGGTGGAAAGTTGAAACATTTTTATAAAATTATTCATTGCCTTCCGATCGCTTCTGTTTTGAGCGGGATTTTTTTATTCAACGCCGTAACTTACGCGGCAAGTGAAGAAGATTTTCCGCCGATTGAGGCACCGTTTGCAAATTCGAGCGAAAATAAAAATTCCGAACTCAACGAAGAAAAATTTCCGCCGGTCGATGAACCTTTTCCCAAAAATCATTCTTCGACGGTAAATCACACTGAAGAGCGCGGGCAAGAAAAAAATTCCGACACTCCCGAAAAACCTGCAGAAATTTTTACTGAACAGCCTCAAAACGAAAAACCCGCTGAAGTTGAAACGCCTCCTCCCGCAACTGAACAAGGCGAGGGACTGGAATTTTTGTTTTATAACGAAAACGGCGTTCAGGCTTTCGCAGTTGTTGCCGCCCATGAACAATACAATTTGCGCCCGATTATCGCGCGAGATCACATTTTGGGGCGTTCGACGGTAAGTCAAATGGCGGGAAATATCAACGACATTGCAACGATAAACGCGGGATATTTCAGCGCGGACGGAAGTTTAATCGGCATCACGAAAATTGACGGCGTGATTGTTTCTTCAGATTATTTTAATCGTTCGGCGATAGGAATAAATTCGGACGGCACGACGATTTTCGGGCGAATTCAATATCACGGCGCGATAACTTACAACGGCAGGACGGTTGAAATCAGCGGTCTGAATTGCGCACGCGGGGCGAACAGATTGATTGTTTACAACGAATATTTCGGCAACTCGACCGGCACAAATAATTTTGGTGTGGAAATTATCGAACACGACGGAATTATTACCGACATTCAGCGCAACAAAGGAAACAATATCATTCCGCACGAAGGGCACGTAATCAGCGCACATGGCACGGCGGCGGAAATTTTTGCAAACGCGCAGATCGGCGACGAAATTATTTTTGAAGAAAATATTTTCAGCGAGGACGCGGATTTTAATTCTGCGCCTTATGTTTTGGGAGCGGGACCGCGTCTTGTTCGTGACGGAGAAATTTTTGTGACGGCTCTGGAAGAAGATTTTCCGCCGGATATTCGCATGGGACGTGCGCCGCGCAGTGCCGTCGGCGTGACGAAGTACGGAGATTATTTTTTCGCGGTCGTGGACGGCAGGCAGGCTCACAGCCGCGGTTGCACTCTTGAAGAATGGGCGGCGATTTTGGTTGAAAAGTTCGGAGCGTTTCAAGCGATAAATTTGGACGGCGGAGGCTCAACCGAATTGGTCGTCAAAGATAAATTGGTCAACAGCCCGAGCGACGGACGCGAAAGAGCTGTCGGCAGTGCTTTAACAATTCTGCCCAAATAAAAAAAAAAATTTCCCTGCAGAAAAAAAGTTTTGCGGGGCTTTTTTTTGCTCAAAAAGGCAGGAAATTTTTTTACTTAACCGAATATTTTTGATAAAAATTATCGCGAAAAAATTTTTTCGTCGAGAGTTTTCTTTTTCGGTAAACGGATTTTTGAAAGGATTGGTTTTTTATGAGAATTTTTTTTGACTTGCAGAGATTTGAAAATATTGAAAACTCTATTCCCAACAAAGTAATCAGCGGTACAGCCGACAACGATTCCATAAAAAATACCGCCGCGATTGTAACGATTAAATCTTCGTCCGGCAATGACAACATCACCAACGAGGGCGATTTTGTAGAAATTTCTTGCGGTGTCGGTGACGATGTAATTGCAAATTCCGGAAAAAATGTAACAATTTCCGCGGGCAACGGAAATAATTCTGTCAGTTCAAGTGGCACAAACGTGATTATTTCGAGCGGCACGGGAAACGATACCGTCAACACCTCTTACGGAAATCACGTCACGGTGGAGACGGGGAAAGGCGACGACTATATTTCCGCCACCGAAAATATGCACGTTTCGATTTTCGGCGGTTCGGGTAACGACATCATAAACAATTCCGACGCACATTTTAACATAATCGCGGGCGGCTCGGGTGACGACTCAATAAGCAGTTTGGGCATTGACGTAACGATTTCCGGCGGCAACGGAGATGACGTAATCACTTTGAATACCAAACACAATTCCAGTAATTTTCTTCAATACGAAAGCGGCGACGGAAATGATGCCGTCATCGGTTTTGACTCAAACGACACTTTGAAAATAATCGGCGCGTCAATTTCTTCGATGACAAGCGGCAACGATATTTATTTTTTAATCGACGGCGGCTCGGTAAGATTGGAAGATGTCGGGAACGGCGTTGAAAGTTCAAATTTTGTTATTACCCGAATTCCTTCTTTGACGACGGGATTATCTTACAACAGCGACAAGACGGCTCTGACTGCAAGTTCAAAATTCAAAAACTCTTCAATAAATTTGACAAAATATTCTACCGTCAAAGATTTAAACGCCTCTTCTGTAACAAGGACATTAAGAATCACGGGAAATTCCTTTGACAATCAAATTCAAGGCGGTTCAAAAAGAGATACGATTCGCGGCGGCGACGGAAATGATTCGATTCGCGGAAACGCCGGCAACGATAAACTTTACGGCAACGGCGGAAACGATACTTTGGCAGGCGGAGCAGGTAACGACTCCTTGACCGGCGGCGACGGCGCGGATGTTTTCATTTACACGGGCGGCAGTGACGTTATCGCCGATTACACGGCGGGCGAAGATATAATTCAGCTTGGCGACAGCGTAAAAATTAACAGCTGGCAAGTCAGCGGAAATAATGTTATTTTCACGACGACAAAAGGCACCGTGAACGTCAAAAAAGGTAAGGGACAAAAAATTGCGATTACCACAACGCAAACTTATTCAACTTCAAGCTCGAATGTTGCCGAACTTTTTGCGGAAAATAATTTTGCGGCGACGGAAGATCTCGACGCAATCACCGAAAATAAAATAAACGCAGTCGATTACAAAATTTCCGCGCAAAGTTTTGAAAATCTCACGCAAGAAAATTCCCTCGTAACTTTTGCCGAAAAATAAAATTTTTGAAAAAAACTTTTTT
The DNA here is from genome assembly GCA_905236725.1 of uncultured Selenomonadaceae bacterium. Lineage (GTDB taxonomy): Bacteria > Bacillota > Negativicutes > Selenomonadales > Selenomonadaceae > Quinella. The sequence continues at coordinate 14,338 of CAJOCT010000005.1, forward strand.
CCCTGCAAAAAAATTTGCGGGGATTTTTTTTTGCGAAAAAAAGGCAGGGAATTTTTTAAGCGGCAAGAATAAACCCATAAAAATTTTATTTTACGGGAGGAATTTAAAATGGGTTTGATTCAAGCGGCAATGAGTGCGGCGGGCAGTGTCCTCGGCGATCAGTGGAAAGAATATTTTTATTGCGACAGTTTGAGTCCCGAAATTTTGGTTGCGAAGGGGCAGAAAAAAACTCGAAGCGGAAGTTCCAACACTTCGACCGACAACATCATAACAAACGGCTCGGTCATCGCGGTCAATAACGGTCAGTGCATGATCATTGTCGACGACGGAAAAGTTGTCGAACTTTGCGCGGAGCCGGGTCAGTACACCTACGAAAAAGGAACCGCGCCTTCTCTTTTCGCGGGGAGAGGAACTTTGGCGGAAAACATTCAAGATATTTTTTTTGAAATTAAAAAGCGTTTTGAGTTCGGCGGCGATACGGGAAAAGATCAGCGAATTTATTATTTCAACGTCAAGGAAATCACCGGCAATAAATACGGAACGCCCAGCCCGATTCCTTTCCGCGTCGTCGACAACAATATCGGGCTTGACGTGGATATTTCGATAAAATGTTTCGGCTCTTACAGCTACAAAATTGCCAATCCGATTCTTTTTTATACGAATGTTTGCGGAAATGTTTCAGGCGTTTATAATCGTTCCGAAATCGACGCTCAACTTAAAACCGAATTGATGACGGCTCTTCAGCCCGCCTTTGCGAAAATTTCTGAAATGGGTATTCGTTACAGCTCACTTCCCGCGCACACTCAAGAAATTGCGGACGCTTTGAACGAAGTTTTAAGCAAAAAATGGAGCGAACTTCGCGGCTTGCAAGTTGTTTCTTTCGGCGTGTCGAATGTCAGTGCGAACGAAGAAGATGCCGCGATGATTAAAGAAATGCAACGCAACGGCGCGTTGAGAAATCCGGCGATGGCGGCGGCACATTTGACCGGAGCGCAGGCAAGCGCAATGCAATCGGCGGCGCAAAATTCTGCCGGAGCAATGACAGGTTTCATGGGAATGAACATGGCGGCTCAAGCGGGCGGAGCAAATGCGGCGAATCTTTTCGGAATTGCTCAGCAACAACAGCAAGCTTGGATGGAACAACAGAATCAATCTAAACCGAAGGCGGAAACTTGGAATTGCTCAAACTGCGGACACGAAGGCAATAAAGGAAAATTCTGTGCGGAGTGCGGAAGTCCCAAACCTGCACCTGTCGGCGAGTGGAAATGTCCCGAGTGCGGTGCGGTGAACAAAGGAAAATTCTGTGCGGAGTGCGGAAAACCCAAACCCGCCTCGAATGAATGGACTTGCGAATGTGGCGCGGTGAACAAAGGAAAATTCTGTGCGGAATGCGGAAAGCCGAAACCTTGAGGTAAAAAAATGGACGATTATCAATTTTTAATTTATTTGAATGATTGTTTTGCGGCGGGTTATACTTTGCCGCAGTTTTGTGTTGACGGCGATATAAAAAAACCGCTTTTCGTTCTTGCCGATGCAAAAAATTGGCAAATTTTTTGGAATCTGCATGTGCAATTTTCTCACGACAAGAGAATTAAGCCGAAATTTGTCATTTTGAACGATAAGGGCGATTCGATTCGCTTGAGTCCCGGAACTCTGTTTGACGAACTGAAAATTCAAAACTATGACGAAACTGACTTGAATGACTGCGATAAAATTTTTTTTCTTACCACACAAAAATCTGATATTCAATCTGACAAAATTATTTATCTTGACGAACTTGCATACAAACTTATTCTTGCCGCTTATATCGAAACGCCTTTTCTGCACTTTCTCAAAAGTCACCCGAAAATAAAATTATTTCTCACGAATTTTTCGATCTTATACGAAAATTCCCACAACACCGAAAATGAGAAAAAGATTCTTGAAAAAGAAATACCTCTCGCGACTTATGCCGACCGACTTCGCAAGGATAAAGACGGCACGGTTAAAACGCCATATGATTTTCTCGGCTACAGCAAGCAAGATTTAATCGACATGCTGACTTTGACGGGAACCAAAACCAATCCCGACGGCTCGACTGTTTTAATCGACAATGATAACCCGCTCATCAACGTCAAAAACGGTCGGCGAGTCGTTCCGAATCAGCCCGAAAACTTCAAAAACCGAATTTATTTTTTGGGCGGCTGTTCACATTTGGGAATCGGCGCACCTTTCGACAAAACGATTCCGAGTTACCTGCAAAAATTTATCAACGAAAAAAATTTGCCTTACCGTGTGGAAAATGTTTCGCAGTTTTTCACTTATCGTTATCAAGATATTTTTTACAATCTGCGAAATTTGCCGCTCAAGGACGGCGATATAGTTTTTGTTTTCTTCGATAATTATTTGTCCGAAAAACTTCCTGCCTTTGATGTCAGTCGAACTTTTGAACGTCCGCACGATTACGGAGAAGTTTTTGTGAATACTTTGCACGTCAATGAAATCGGTTATAAAGTTTTGGCGGGAAAATTTTTTGACTTCCTCACCGAAAATAATTTCTTTCAAGGCGTTGAGTTTGAATATCCCGAGCCGCCGCCACCTTATCATCGTTACGGAATACCGCAAGAAAATTTTTCTTCGGCTCAAAATTTTTCTCAAAACAAAGAACTGGAGGAATACAAGAAAAAATTGCGGGAAAAAAGATTTCAAGTCGGCGCGATTGTCATGAACTGCAACCCCTTCACTCTCGGCCACGAATATTTAATTGAATACGCGTCGAAGAAGGTTAAAAAACTTTATATTTTCGTCGTCGAGGAAGATAAAAGCGAATTTAAATTTGCTGACAGATTTGAACTCGTTAAGCGCGGAGTAAAAAAATTTTCAAACGTGGAAGTTTTGCCGAGCGGAAAATTTATCATTTCTCAACAAACTTTTTCCGGCTACTTCAACAAAGAAAGTTTGCAGGACGTTTCGGTTGATTCTTCGGAGGACGTGGAAATTTTCGCGAGGGAAATTGCGCCGTCGTTGGGAGTTACAGTCAGATTTGTTGGCGAGGAGCCGGAAGATTCCGTCACGCGGCAATATAATGAAAATATGCGTCGGATTTTACCGCAGTATAATATCGACTTTTGCGAAATTCCCCGTCGTGAAATTAACGGCGAGGTCATCAGCGCGAAAAAAGTTCGTGAGGCTTTAAAAGTCGGAGACTTCGACACGATAAAAAAACTTGTTCCGAAAACCACTTTGAAATTTCTGCGAGAAAATTTTTCTCAATAAATTGGAGGTGATTTCAATGACAGAAAATGAGAAACTTTTAATTCAACTTCAAGATTGTTTTACTGCCGGGTATACAATGCCGCAGTTTTGTATTGATAACAACATCAAAAAGCCGCTTTTTGTTGCGCCGGATGAAAGTTATAAAACTTTTTTATGGAAAATTTACATTCAATTCAAATACGATAAACGTTTTTCGGCAAAGTTTGCACTTATTAAAGGCGAAATTAAAGATATGAATTTTTCTGTAAGTGAAAATTCTGTTTCGGCTTTGACATTAAAAAACGTTTCCAAAATCAATGACGAGGAATTTGACAGAATTATAATTTTTACGGCAAGCAATAGTCCGCATCCTAAAATTATTTATCTGCAGTGGCTCACGAATTATTTTATCAGACGTGCCTATTATGAAATCCCTTTGTTGCACTTTATCGAGCAAAATCCTGATGTAAAATTGATAGCTTGTAATAATCCCGGCTTAATAGAAAATGATTTTAATACTCCTTTTGAAAAATGGGCACTCAATGAACGCAAAAAGCCGCCAGTGTTTTATGGAATAGATGATGGAGTAGAAATACTTTCCACTCCCGATTCAGTTGTACATTTAAGAAACAAAATTTCCCTTGCTAAAGTCAAAGGCGAAACTATTGCTACTCCTTATGATGTTCTTGGCTACAGCAACGAAAAAGTGTACGCACTCTTGGAAACACCCGAGCAAAAAGTTAATATTGACGGGTCTGTTTCGTTTTGTGACAACGAATTTTTAAAAATTCAAAATGGACACAGAGTAACTGCAAATCAACCTGAAAAATATCAAAACACAATTTATTTCGTTGGAAATTGCGTTACATTCGGCTATGGTGTGCCTTTTGATAAAACACTTGAAAGTCAGTTGCAAAATTTATTGAACGAAAACAACCTTCCATATAAAGTTGAAAATTTTGCTCTGTTCAGTGCGCGAAAACGACAAGACTCATTCTATTTTTTAGATAAAATTAAACCCAGACGTGGCGATATAATTTTTTTCGTATGTTCTCCATCTCCTAACATCCCTTATTTAAATTTGAGTGAGCTTCTAAAGAGACCGCACAACTACGGCGAAGTTTTTCCTGATGCTGTTCACATAAATGAAAACGGTCACAAGGCGGTCGCAGACTGTATTTTCAAAGTTCTTGTAAGCAACAATTTTTTCCAAGATATGAACTTTGATTATCCCCCTACCCCCCCCCTGCACACAGATACGGTATACCAAAGGAAAATTTCGTATCCCTCACAAATTTTTCTCAAAACAAAGAGCTGGAGGAGTACAAGAAAAAACTTCGCGAAAAAAGATTTCAGGTCGGCGCGATTGTCATGAACTGCAACCCATTCACTCTCGGTCACGAATATTTGATTGAGTACGCCTCGAAAAAAGTTAAAAAACTTTATATTTTCGTTGTCGAGGAAGATAAGAGCGAATTTAAATTTGCCGACAGGTTTGAACTTGTTAAGCGCGGAGTAAAAAAATTTTCAAACGTGGAAGTTTTGCCCAGCGGAAAATTTATCATTTCTCAACAAACTTTTTCCGGCTACTTCAACAAAGAAAATTTGCAGGACGTTTCGGTTGATTCATCGGAGGACGTTGAAATTTTCGCGAGGGAAATTGCGCCGTCGTTGGGAATTACAGTCAGATTTGTTGGGGAGGAGCCCGAAGATTCCGTCACGCGGCAGTACAATGAAAATATGCGCCGGATTCTGCCGCAGTATAATATCGACTTTTGCGAAATTCCGCGTCGTGAAATTAACGGCGAAGTCATCAGCGCAAAAAAAGTTCGTGAGGCTTTAAAAATCGGCGACTTCGACACGATAAAAAAACTTGTCCCGAAAACTACTTTGAAATTTTTACGCGAGCACTTTTGAAAAGTTCACAAACAGTTAAGATTAAAATTTTTTCTTCCAAGTGAACTGAGGTGTTTTAATGAAATGAGAAATATAATCGACGCGATAATTACACTGATAAAAAATGGCAACGTAAATTTATCAGACTCACGTGTCGGAATAAATCGCATTACTGACGAAGATCGTGCACTTGAAAATTATGTAAAAAATCTTTTCGCCGATACTTTCAATTATTCCGAAAATGAACGCTTAGAAAAATGGAGCGAAGTTTTTTCTTATCTGGGAAATGATTCCAATCCTCACGATATTATGCTCAAAAACGGTGATGCTGTTGAAGTCAAAAAAATTAAAAGTGACGGAGCGGCGTTGGCATTGAACAGCAGTTCACCGAAAAAATTTCTTTCGATTTCAAATCCGATGATTTCAAATGCTTGTCGAAATGCCGAACTGTGGAACGAAAAAGATATAAATTACGCTGTCGGTGTCGCAGACGACAACAGGTTAAAAAAATTATGTATGATTTATGGCAGAGATTATTGCGCAGGGGATGAATGTTACAACAAAATTCGCCAACTTATAAAAAACGGCGTTGAAACTGCGGAGGGAATAGAATTTTCAGCCACGAGAGAGTTGGGCAGAGTAAATCACACCGATCCTTTGGGAATAACTTATTTGAGAATTCGCGGAATGTGGCACATTGAAAATCCTTGGAAAGTTTTTAATTATGTTTATCAAGGAAATTTGAACGTAAATTTTAATTTTATGTGCATTATCAACAGTGAAAAATGGGCATCTTTGGAAAATTGCGATAAACTTTTTGAACTTCAGAAAAATTATCCGGCATTGAAAATTTCCGATGTGAAAATAAAAAATCCCGATAATCCGGCAAAACTCAAAAATGCAAAGTTGATTACTTACGAAATTTGAGGTGTTTATGTGCGATTGATCAGTTTATTCAGCGGTTGCGGAGGTCTTGATTTAGGCTTTGAAAATGCAGGTTTTGAAATTCCCGTTGCCAACGAGTTTGATTCAAGCATTTGGGAAACGTTCAAAACAAATCATCCCGAAACTCATCTTATAACAAAAGACATCAGAAATTTGTCGGCAAGTATTTTTCCCGAAAATATCGACGGAATTATCGGCGGTCCACCCTGTCAATCGTGGTCAGAGGCGGGTGCTCAACGCGGAATTTATGATTCCCGCGGAAAACTTTTTTTAGATTACATAAGAATTTTAAAAGCTGTCAAACCGAAATTTTTTCTTGCGGAAAATGTCAGCGGAATGATGTCCGATCGTCATTCCGAGGCAGTAAGATTTATAACTGAAATGTTTCGCAAATGCGGTTATGATTTGACTGTCAGCCTTGTGAACGCAAAAAATTACAACGTTGCCCAGGAGCGCAAGAGAGTTTTTTATATCGGTTTTCGCCGTGATTTAAACGTAAATTTCAAATTTCCAAAAGGTTCAACGGAATCGGATTCAAAAAAATTGACTCTGCGCGATGTAATTTGGGAATTGCAATTTTCCGCAATCCCCGCATCCAAGGAAAATTTTCATAATCCTCTATCCGAAAACAACAACGAATTTTTCACAGGCTCTTACTCAACCATTTTTATGAGCAGAAATCGAGTGAAATCTTGGGACGAACAAGCCTTTACCGTTCAAGCGTCGGGGAGACATTGTCAGTTGCATCCTCAAGCTCCCAAAATGCTTTTCGTCGAAAAAAATTTGCGTAAGTTTGTACCCGGTAAAGAATTTTTGTACAGACGAATGACAATTAGAGAAATTGCGCGGATTCAAGGTTTTCCCGACAGTTTTAAATTCATCTACAAAAATGTTGACGACGCATATAAAATGATCGGAAATGCCGTCCCCGTACCGCTTGCTTATGAGATAGCTTTAGCAATTAAAAATTTTCTGAATTAAAACGGAGGTGTTTTAATGGCTGATACTTCAGTTAGTTATAAATGTCCCAACTGTGGCGCACCACTTACCTTCATTCCGGGCAAAACAACCGTCACCTGCGAATATTGCGGGACGGAATTTGAAACCGGCGCGATTGAAGAGATGTTTCAAGCAAAACGCGAACTTGCCGCAAAAGCTGAAGAAGCTCAACAAAATAAATGGGATACCGAAAATGCTGGCGACGAATGGTCACAGGACGAGGCGGAGGCTCTTCACGCTTTCACCTGTTCGAGTTGCGGCGCGGAAATCGTTTGCGACGAAAATACTATGGCGACCGAGTGCGTTTATTGCGGAAATCCCACGATGTTGCCGAAAAGATTCGACGGCACTCTTAAACCCGATTTAGTTATCCCGTTCAAAAAAACTAAAGAAGATGCCGTTAATGCGCTGAAAGAATTTTATAAAGGTCACTATCTTTTGCCGAGCAATTTTACTGCCAACAATCGCGTCGAGGCAATTCAGCCGATGTACGTACCTTTTTGGCTGTTCGATTCTTCAGTTGAAGCTCATGCGGAATTTAAAGCGGAAAAAATTCATATTCATGAAACTTCCAGCGAAATTATCACGGAGACGCAAGTTTTTAACTGTCAACGTTCGGGGACGATGAGTTTTGAAAAAATTCCCGCCGACGGCAGTAAAAAAATGGACGACGCTTATATGGAAAGTATCGAGCCGTTCAACTATTCCGAGCTTGTGCCTTTTCAGACGGCTTATCTGACGGGCTATCTTGCGGACAAATACGATGTTTCTGTAGAAGATTGCGCCGCCCGTGCAGATAAACGCGTTCAAAATACCGCGATTGAAGTTTTGAAGGATTCTGTTGAAGATTTTGACACCTGCACCCTTGAAGATTCGGCAGTTATCAAAGAAGGCGGAAAAGTTCTTTACGCAATGGTACCCGTGTGGATTTTGACGACGCGATATAACGACGTGCCTTATACTTTTATGATGAACGGGCAGACGGGCAAAGTTGTCGGCTCACTTCCTTACAATGAGACGAAGGCAATTTTATATCCCGCAATTTGTTCGTTGATTTTAACGCCGATAATTTATTTTATCGTGAAATTTTTTTTGGCTTGAGGAGGTTGCAAAGTGATTAAAAAAATTTTCTTCCTCATGGCAATTTTTATTTTAAGTTGCAGCGTGACTTTTGCCGCCGCAAAACCTAATGCAAATAATGAAAATTCCGCGCAGGTCGAACAAAAAAATTCCGAGCAACAAAATTTAAATTCTTCCGTCGTCGATACCGCTGAAGTTTTCAGCTCCTATCAAAAAAAAGCTTTGACTGAAAAAATTCAACAGCTGGAACAAAAATATAAAATCAGAATCGGAATAAATTTTTTTAAAGACATCGACGACGAAGATATTGACACCGTTGCGAATGAGCGGTTGAGAAAATATTACGGTGACGGGCAAAACGGCGGAATTGTTTTGACTGTGGACATGGTATATCGAAAGTGGAATATCGCACTTGACGCAAAACTGAATCAAAGAATTTTGAGTTACAGCGATGTTGCTTATCTTCATGACGAATTTTATGACAAACTGCACAATGACGATTATTACGGCGCGGCAAATGCTTATCTTGCAAGCGTTGACGAACTTTTAAATTATTATGAACAGAACGGCACGCCTTACGATCGTTCACAGGAATTTGATCCGATTTCTTTGGCGGTTGCTGTCGGGATTGCGATTGTTTTGGGTGTTGTAATTCGTGAATGGCTTATAGGTTCAATGAGTAACGTCAAATTTGCGAGTGAGGCGAGAGATTATCTCAAGCGCGAGACCGTTAGACTGACTGAACAGCGCGATACTTATCTTTACACAAATGTCACGCGTCGGACAAAATCCAAAAGTTCAAGCGGCGGCGGAGGAAGATCCGGCGGCGGGTCTTCAGGCGGAGGCGGTTTTTAAAGTGAATCGCAGAAAATTTTTATCTTTACTCGGCGCAGGATTTTTTTTGACATTTTTTTCAGGTTGCGGCGAAACTTCGGAAAAAAATTCAGTGAAAAAAAATTCTGCCGACAATTCTGACGTTGAAAAAAATTTTGAGCGGGGAGATTTTTTTGTGGAAGATGTAAAACTTAACAGCGGTTATACAATGCCCGTTATCGGTCTGGGAACTTGGACGCTTTCAAATGAGCAGGCGGAAAAGTGCGTTTATCACGCAATCAAAACAGGTTACAGGCTTATCGATACGGCGAGATATTACGGGAATGAAATCGGAGTCGGTCGCGGGATTAAAAAAGCCGTTGACGAAAAAATTTGCAGTCGGGAAGAAATTTTCGTCACAAGCAAAATTATGCCCGGCAATTACGACAGAGCAGATTCGGCGATTGAAAATTCCCTTGCCGATTTAAATTTGAATTACGTCGATTTGATGTTGATTCATCAGCCAGGTACGAATGACGAACAGGCTTATAAATCGCTTGAAAAATTTGTCAAAGCCGAAAAAATTCGCTCAATCGGGATTTCAAATTATTACACGCCGAAAGATTTTGACAGAATGAAAAATATTTCCGAGATTGTTCCCGCCGTCGTTCAAAATGAAAATCATCTCTTTTATCAAAATTCAAGTCTGCAGGAGTATGTAAAAAAATTCGGCACGGTGATTGAGGCTTGGTATCCTTTCGGCGGGCGGGGAAATACTCATCAAATTTTCGGAAATGAAGTTATCAAAAAAATTTCCGCCGCTCATGGTAAAACTCCGGCGCAAATTATTTTGCGTTGGCAAATTCAAGCGGGTTATATCGCAATTCCGGGCTCGAAAAATTTCGCTCATATCGAAGAAAATTTCAATATTTTTGACTTTGAACTTTCTGCGCAAGAGATGAAAGAAATTTTCGCGCTTAATAAAAATTATCGTTTTGAAAATTGGTAACTTGTCATGAAAATTTTTACTTTGATTGAAAACACGAATTTAAAAAATTCCGCGCTTGAATCGGAACACGGAATTTCTTTTTACATTGAAACGCCCGAAAAAAATTTTATTTTTGATTGCGGGCAGTCCGGGCTTGCTTGGAAAAATGCGGCGAAACTGAATTTAGATCTGACGAAAATAAATTTTGTCGTCTTGAGCCATTCGCATTACGACCACGCGGGCGGTTTTCCTTCGCTCTTAAAATATGTTGTGCCGAAAAAAATTTTCACGGGAAAAATTTTTTGGGCAGAAAAATTCTCCAAAACTGACAGTGGTTATATTTATCGCGGCGCGGGCTTTAATCTCGACGATTTAAAAAGTTGGGGCATTGAGCAAAAAATTTGTCGCGATTTTCTTCAAATTGACGAAAATATTTTTTTAATCGGGAATTTTCTGCGCCGTTATGAATTTGAAACAATTCCGAAAAAATTTGTAATCGGCGAAAAAAAAGTTCAAGATAACTTCGACGATGAAATTTGTTTGGCGATTAAAAGCGGCGGCGAAATTATTTTGATTGTCGGTTGTTCTCACGCGGGAATTTTAAATATCGTCTCGACCGTCAAAGAGCGTTTGAATTTGCCGATAAAAATTTTAATCGGCGGCGTTCACCTGCAAGGCGCGGACGAAAAACGAGTCGATAAAACTTTGAATGAGCTGAAAAATTTCGACATAAAAAAATTTGCCCTGTGTCATTGTTCGGGCGAAAGTATTTGCGCTAAAATAAATTCGGAAATTTTGACGACGGGCAGTATTTTCACCGATGTTATTAACTAAAGAAGTTTTATTTCTGTTTGACCTGATTATAAATTTAAAGGAGATGTTTTTATGGCGGAAAAAATGATCACGATTATAACGCCCGTTTACAACAAGGCACCGTACATTAAAGATTGGGCGAAAGGTTTGGCTAAACAGACTTATCTCGACAAGATGAAAATTTTGGTAATCGATGACGGATCGACAGATGAAAGTTTGGAATTTATGAAAAAATATATTTCAAAATACCGTCTTCCCGCAAAAATTACCGTCAACGAAAAAAATTTGGGGCTGATGTATTCTACAAAGCAGGCTTACAAAAAAATCGACACAAAATATTTTTCTGTACTTGACGCGGATGATTATTATCTTTCTCCGCAAAAAATCGAAAAGGCCGTAAAATTTTTGGAAAGTCACCCTGATTATTCTTTTTATGCGTGCAATACTTTATTGGAATTTCCCGACGGTACTCAAAAACCTTACAGACCGAAAGATACACCGAATGAAACTTATTTGCAAATGGACGGCTCACCATTTTTTCAAACTGCTTCGACAACCTTCAGAAATTTTTTCTCGCCGGAATTGTTGGAAGCCATTGATAAAGAAACGGGAACTGCAAAACGTCACGCATTTGAGGCAGACGCTTTCAGAAATATTTTGGCGTTTCACTTTGGCAAACTTTATTTTGAAAATTCTCTTGACTGTGTTTGGCGGCAAGAAATCGGTATCTGGGGAAAAACTTCTCCCATCTCAAAAGAGTTGGCAAATATGAGGTCTTATTGTAAATATTACGAGTTTTACAAAAAACAATTCGGTTTTGACAGCAACGCAAATTGTTGTATAGGAATTTCATATTTGCGTTACATAAAAATTTTAAATTACCTGACCGCTTTGTTGAACGGGTTGCGCGTCGGGAAATTTGAGGAAACGGATTTATTTAAAAATGTTTTGGAAGAAAGAGAGATGCTCGATTTAAATTCGGTTTTCGATGCTTTGATTGAGCAATATAAAATTTACAAAGAACTCGGTCTTAAAATTGTCGTGCAATCTTGAAATCAAGACTTTAAATGCGAAAAAAAATTTTTTATCAAAGGAGATGTTTTTATGGCGGAAAAAATAATCACGATTATAACCATGTCGTACAACAAGGCTCCGTACATTAAAGATTGGGCGAAAGGTTTGGCTAAACAGACTTATCTCGACAAGATGAAAATTTTGGTAATCGATGACGGATCGATTGACGGCAGCCCCGATTTGATTAAAAAATATGCCGCCGAATATAATTTACCTTTGGAGATGAGTCTCAACGGAAAAAATTTGGGGCTGATGTATTCTACAAAGCAGGCTTACAAAAAAATCGACACAAAATATTTTGCCGTGCTTGATTCGGACGATTATTATCTTTCTCCGCAGAAAGTCGAAAAGGCGGTAAAATTTTTGGAAAGTCACCCCGATTATTCTTGTTATGCGTGCAATACCTTACTGGAAACTCCCGACGGTTCGCAGAGACCTTACAGACCTGAAGATGTCCCCGATGCGAGCTATACTGAACTTGGGAGTACGCCTTTTTTTCAAACGGCTTCGACAACTTTCAGAAAATTTTTTTCGCCGGAATTGCTGGACGCGATAGATAAAGAAACGGGAACTGCAAAACGTCACGCATTTGAGGCAGATGCTTTCAGAAATATTTTGGCTTTTCATTTCGGCAAACTTTATTTTGAAAATTCTCTTGACTGTATTTGGCGCAACACAATCGGTGCTTGGGGAAAAATTTCTGCTATCTCAAAAGAATTGTCAAATATGAAATGCTATCGCAAATATTTTGAGTTCTATACAGAGCAATTCGGTCTTGACAGAAATGCGCATTGTTGTTTGACGACTTCTTATAAATTTTATAGAGAAATTTTGAGTTATGTCGGGCGATTGTTTGAAGGATTCATCGTTACCGAATTTAAGAAAACAGATTTATTCAAAAACATTTTGGCGGCAAAAGAAGTGACGGATTTAAATTTGATTTTCAATGAATTGGTTGAGCAATATAAATATCTTGAATCAATCAGTTTTAAATTATCGTAAGATCTTGATTGGAGTTTTTAAATGCAAAAAAAATGGATTATTAAACATGACGATGCGGAAAAAATTTCTCAACTTTCCGCAACTCTCGGAGTGACGGAACTTACCGCAAAAATTTTACTTCATCGAAATATCACAGAAGTTGAGGACGCAAAAAATTTTCTGAATCCCGAAAACTTTCCCTTCTGCGATCCTTTTTTGATGAAGGGAATGACTGACGCGGTGGACAGAATCGGCGCGGCGATTGACGGCGGAGAAAAAATTTGCGTTTACGGCGATTATGACGTTGACGGCGTTTCCGCTTCGGCAATTTTAATGCGCACTTTGAAAAGACTCGGCGCGGACGTTCAAAGTTATATTCCGATACGCGCGGAAGGTTACGGCTTAAATATTCCCGCGCTGGAAAAAATTTCTTCGGACGGAGTGACGCTTTTAATTTCAGTCGATTGCGGAATTTCCAACGAAAAAGAAATCGCCGCCGTTTGCGACAAACTCGACGTAATTGTAACGGATCATCATTTGCCCGCGCTGGAAAAAGTTAAAAGCGCGATTGTCGTCATAGATCCTCAACAAGACGGTTGCACGTATCCCGAAAAAAATTTGTGCGGAGCGGGAGTTGCTTTCAAAATTTGCCAGGCACTTTCTCAAGAAATCGAAGGAAAAAATTTTTCAGATTACACAACCGACATCGAAATTGCCGCGCTTGCCACCGTTGCCGATTTGGTTCCGATTACCGGCGAAAACAGAAAAATCGTCAAAATGGGTCTGAATGCAATGAGAAATACTGACTGCATCGGTCTGCGCGAACTGATAAAAATTTCTGACCTTGAAGGAAAAAAAATTTCGACAGGTCACATCGGTTTTCAAATTGCACCGCGTTTAAATTCTGTCGGGCGGCTTTTATCTGCGGAAAAAGGTCTGAAACTTTTGATGAGCGAAGAAGAATCCGTTGCGCAAAAGCTGGCGAAAAGATTAAACCGCTTAAACCAAATACGCAAGAACATCGAGGCGCAAATTTTGGAGCAAGCCGAAGAAAAAGTTTCAAAGTTCCGCGAAGAGTGCGAAGGAAATTTGGCTTCTTTCGTGATTTCGGGAAAACTTTGGAACAGCGGCGTTATCGGCTTGACCGCGTCGAAATTGGTTGAGCGATACAATTTGCCGACGATTGTTTTGTCGGACGGCGGAGAATTTTCTCGCGGCTCGTGCAGAAGTATCCCCGCGCTTCACATGAAAAACGCGCTTGATTCAATGGCGGAACTTTTTGAGCAGTACGGCGGTCACTCTCAAGCGGCGGGACTCACGATAAAAACCGAAAAAATTCCCGAACTTCGCAGGCGTTTCGACGAATATGTCAGAAAAAATTTGAGCGACGAAGATTTTCTGCCGATTTTAAATGTTGACGCGCTCTTGCACCCGACGAAATTAACTTTGGCGGACGCGGAGGAGTTTGAAAAATTTGAGCCTTTCGGCATTGGAAATCCGAAACCTGTCTTGGCTTGCAAAAAAGTTCGCGGCACTCAAGCGCGGGCAATCGGAAAAAAATCAGAGCATTTGAGTTTTGTAATTCTCGCCGAATCCGACGACGCGCAGAATATTCGCGCAATTTCCTGGCACTCGGCAAATTTGGCATCAATAATCGAGAATGAATTTTTTTATTTGGTTTACGAGCCGGAAATTCACGAGTGGCAAGGCGAAAAAAAAATTCAGTGCATTGTCAATAATTTTGGACCGACGCCGGGAATTTTTCCGACGCGCGAAATTTTGACGCTGGTTTATAAATTTTTGAAAATTCTGCGCGGTAAAACTGACGAATTTGAAATTTATGACTTCGTGAAAAAATTTAATTCGGCGATGAAAGAAAAATATTCGACTCACACAATTTTAAACGCGATAGATATTTTTCTTGAACTCGGATTCATTAAAATCGACGCGGAAAAACAAACTTTTGATCTGCCCGCGTTCGAAAAAAAAATTGACTTGAACAATTCGCGGACTTTTCGGCTCGGTCAAAAAAAATAAGCGTTCAGCACACGCCGCAACGCTTACAATTTTCAAAACAAGGCTCGGTATATTTCAATTCCGAAGCCTTTTTTAGTTCCGCCAATAAATATTTTTTGCTCATTCCCATATCCAAAAAATCCCACGCAAAAATTTCGTCGAAAGGTCTTTCTCGTCGCAAATAAAAATTTTCGTCGATTTTATTTTCTCGTAAAAGTTCGCGGAATTTTTTTATCGAATCGGACTTTGCAACGATTTCGGCAAGTTTTTCGTCGCCGCGTGACAGTATCGCCTGAATTTCCGCCGATTTTAACGACTCGGAAATTATTTCCACGTCGCGAAAAATTTTTAATTTCGTTCGCAAAATTTTTAATGCCGCGTCCAAATATTTTTTTTCCGCCATTTTTGCCCACTGAAACGGCGTGAACGGTTTCGGAATGAACGGGTTGACGCTTAAAGTAAATTTTCTCGCGCCGCCCGTGAAATTTTTTAATTTCGTAATCAAATCCGCGATTTCTTCAACGTCCGCAAGTTCTTCAAACGGCAGACCGATCATAAAATAAAACTTGAAATTTTTTATTCCCGCGTCGATTCCGAATTTTACTGCGGAAAAAATATTTTCTTCGGTGATTGTTTTGTTTATGACGCGGCGCATTTTTTCGGAGCCGACTTCAGGCGCAATCGTCAAAGTTTTCAGCCCGCTTTTTGCCAACGCTTGAACGAGTTCTGGCGTGACTGAATCCGCGCGAAATGAGGCGACCGACATCGACAAATTTTTTTCAAGAATAAATTTGCACAGTTCGTTAATTTGCGGATAATCCGAAATCGCCGGACCCATCAAGCCGATTTTTTTCCCGAATTTTACGGCGTTTTCAATTTCGGATTTTAAATTTTCCAGAGACCGATTGCGCGGTTTTCTGAAACAATAGCCCGCCATGCAAAATCTGCAATGCCTGCCGCAACCCCGCGCAGTCTCAAGCAAATACATATTAAATTCCGTGTCGTCCGTGATTATCGTCGAATGTGCGGGGAAGTCGTCAAGATTTTTCAGCCATTGACGAGAAATTTTTTTTGGGAATTTCGGGACGTAAATGCCGGGAATTTCGGAAATTTTTTCAAGAATTTTTTCGCGCGGAAAATTATTATATTTTTGAAAAATATTCATCAGTGGAGGCAAAATTATTTCTCCCTCACCTATAACAAACGCGTCGAAAATTTTTGACAGCGGCGCGGGGTTGAAAGTTGCACAAGGTCCGCCCGCAATTATTATCGGGTCGAAATTTGTTCTTTCGTCCGCGCAAACTTTTATTTTCCCCAACTGCAAAATTTTCACGACGTTAAAATAATCTTGCTCGAATGAAATTGCAAAGCCGATAACTTGAAATTTGTTCAGCGGAGTTTGCGTTTCCATACTCAAAATTTTTTCACCGGATTTTTCCATTTCCGCCAAAATTTTCGGTTCGGGCAAAAAAAATCTCTCGCAGGAAGTATCACCGCGAGAATTTAAAAGTTCGTAAATTATATGAATCCCCAAATTCGACATGCCGACGCGGTAAAAATTCGGGTAAATCAGCGCGAATTTCAACCGTCCGCCCGCACGATTAATTATACTGCCCGACTCTTTCGCCAGCCGAGATTTTATTTCGTCGATATATTTTTTCGCCATTTAATTATCCACACGCTTAATATCCGCGCCGAGACTGACAAGTTTTTGAACGAGATTGTCATAGCCGCGGTCGATGTGATGAATGTAGCCGATTTGAGTTTCACCCTCCGCAACGAGTCCCGCCAAAACAACTGCCGCGCCCGCACGCAAGTCCGTCGCTTTAACCTGACAGCCCATAAGTTTTTCCTGACCTTCGACAACTGAAGTGCGTCCCTCAATTTTAATTTTCGCGCCCATTCGCCTGAGTTCGTCAACGTGCATAAACCGATTTTCAAAAACAGTTTCCGTTACCATGCTCGTGCCTTCCGCAATCGTCAACAGTGCCATAAATTGCGCCTGCATATCCGTCGGAAAGCCGGGGTAAGGCAAAGTTTTTATATCGACTGCGCGGGGTCTTGAGTTGCAAACTACTCTGATTCCCTCGACGTCTTCGATAACGGTGACACCCGCCTCCTTGAGTTTCGCAATGACGGGCTTTAAATGTTCGCTGATGGCGTTGGCAATGTAAACATCTCCGCGAGTCATTGCGGCGGCGATCATATAAGTCCCCGCCTCGATTCTGTCGGGAATAATCGTATAATCGCGGGCAACAAGTTTTTTCGCGCCCTCAACTTTTATAACATTCGTCCCCGCACCGCGAATATTTGCGCCCATAATATTTAAATAGTTTGCGAGGTCGACGATTTCGGGTTCTTGCGCGGGATTTTCGATAATCGTTTGACCTTCCGCCATTGATGCCGCCATTAAAATATTTTCCGTCGCGCCGACTGAAGGGAAATCAAGATAAATTCTTGCGCCCTTCAAGCCGTTCGGAGCAACTGCGGAAATATCGCCGTGACCGATTGAAATTTGCGCACCGAGTGCCTCAAAGCCTTTTAAATGCAAATCAATCGGACGGGTACCGATTGCACAGCCGCCGGGCAGTGAAATTTTCGCCTTGCCCAACCTTGCGAGAAGAGGCCCCATTATCAAAAAAGATGCACGCATTTTTCTTACGAGGTCATAAGGCGCAGTGACATTTTCAATTTTCGTCGCGTCAACAAAGAGCTGATTTTTTTCTTTATCGTGATGAACTTTCAAGCCGAGAGTTTTTAAAACTTCGCTGATGGTTTTCACGTCGTCCAAGTTCGGCACTTCGTCAAGGCAAGTTTCTTTGTCTTGCCCGAGAAGAGTCGCCGCAATTATGGGAAGCACCGCATTTTTTGCGCCGCTGATTTTTACCGTTCCGCTTAATCTTTTACCGCCGTTTATAACAAGTCGTTCCAAATATCCTCAATCCTCCAAGAAGTCAATCAAACTTTGTCCACGTTAATAACAACTTGAATCACGTTGTCGATTATATACCCTGTGTCAACTTTGCTTTCTTTGGGCGCAGGGGCTTTTTGTCCGGATTTTGCAAGTTTATCCTGAACTTTTTTGGCGCGGGCAATTTCTTTTTTCAGCTCTTTTTCGCTTTTAGTTTCAAGAGACGCGCCCGGCTCGACAACAAGCTGATTATTTCTGCCGGAATTTAAAAGAGTTTTGATTTTTTCTTCGTAATTTTTTGCGGGAGTATTTTTTGACGGAGTGATAATACCTGCGGCGGAATTATTTTGCGCAACCTGAACAAGTGCGCCGCCGTGAATGTCCAAAGTCATCGGACCTTCTTTTCTGGTGAGCGGCACGGTATAAGGAATTACGACAGTTTCATTCGGCTTGCGGTAAGGTTGCAAAGTTACGGTCAAATTAACAGTTTCGCCGGGTTTAACTTTCGGCTTGTCGGGGACGGCGGAAATTAAAGAGGCAGTTTTTCTTTCAGTTTCCATCGTCATCGTAACATCAATGCCGTAAATATTCGACTCTTCGGTTGTGTTTGAGCAAACGAGATTTAACGCTTGCAAAAGTTCGATAATTGCAACCTGCCCGACATCGGTGGCGTTATAAAACATATTTTGACGGGAAAGAGTTCCGCCGGAAACGACATTGGTTTTTATTCCGAAGTCAACGGTAACCGTGCTTTCTGCAAGAGAATCGGCAGTTTTGGAAAGCGCGGTGTAGGCAATCGACGCACCGAGTTTGGGAATCAAAGTTTCGTTGTAAGCGATGATTGAATTATAAGTTTCTTCCGTATTGGACGCGGAATCTTTGACGGTGACGGAAATCGGCACGGTTGAGGGAAATTTTCCCAAAATACCGGCAATTCCCGCCTCGCGATCCTGGTTAATTCGCCCGATAATATTTCCGACTTTGGCAATTTTAACGCCGTTGCCGTTTTCGCCGCTGATTGAGCCGACGACGGATGAATCAGTCATGAAAAAATTTACATTGCCGCCGTGACTGAAGGGGTGACCGAAGGCCAAAATTTTTTTGTTGTCAACTGCGGTAACCGTTCCCGTTGCTCCGACGACAAAATCGCCGCAAACAACCGCAACGCCGACCGGTGCGCCCGGCTCAAGCGTGGCATCGTATTTGACTGTGTTGTTGTTTCCGGCAGAAGAAAGCGCGAAAAAATTTCTGAAGCCGAGAGGTTTCATTTCTTTTTTCAAAAAACTTAATCCGCTCGAATCAAAGCCGCTGAAAAAAAGAGCCGATTTTTCTTCGACGTCAGAAGTTTTTTCTTCGTCAGATTTTTCCTCGTCAGATTTTTTTTCTTCGTCAGATTTTTTTTCTTCGTCAGATTTTTTTTCCTCGTCAGATTTTTTTTCGTCAGGAACTTCGATAACATTTTTAATGATATTTGCTTTTTCGTCGGGAAGTTCCCAAAGTCTGAGCATATCTTCAATAGGCGTAATAAAAAAAGTATAAGGACTCATTTCTTTCAGACCGGAGGCAACTGCGCCGACAAGTTTGCCGTTGACGTAAACGGGACTGCCGCTCATTCCCTGCAAAATTCCGCCGGTTTTTTCCACGACAGAGCCGGAGGCCTTCGCCATAATCATTTTTGACGAACCCTTGCCGTTTTCGATAAGTCCGATAATATCCACGTTAAAAGGCTGTATAATTCCCGAGTTGTCCACAACCGTGTAGGCAACTCCGCTCATCCCGTTTTCGATTTTGTCCAGCGTCATAATTTCCGGCATTGCAAAAACCGCTTGCGGAATCATGAAAAAAATCGCCGCCAAAGCCAAAAACAGGTTTTTAAATGAACTTCGCAAATCATTCACTCCATTCCCGAAGTCTGCAATAAAAATTTTTAGCGCATTATAGCACTTTTCAGATAGACTTCATAGAGTTTGAAAAAAATTTTTTTTAATGCCGAATAATTTGCGCGACAGATTCGATATGCGAACTGTGCGGGAACATATCGACGGGCTGAATTTTTTTTGTTTTGTAACCGAGTTCGGATAAAATTTTTAAATCTCTCGCCAAAGTTGCGGGGTTGCAGGAAACATAAATAATTTTTGCGGGGTTCATCGCGGCAAAAGTTTCCAAAACTTTTTTTTCGCAACCTGCGCGCGGCGGGTCTGCAACGACAACATCGGCAAAAATTTTTTCCGCGTAAAGTTTCGGAATAATTTTCACCGCGTCACCCACGATAAATTCTGCGTTGCGAATTTTATTTTCACGAGCATTTTTTTTCGCGTCGTTAATCGCCGAGCTGACAATTTCAATTCCGTAAACCTTGTACGCCTTTTGCGCCAAGAAAAGCGAAATTGTCCCCGTGCCGCAATAAGCGTCGATAACAATTTCCGTCCCGTGAAGTTCGGCAAAATTCAGCGCGGTTTTATATAAAATTTCCGCCTGCGCCGTGTTCACTTGAAAAAAACTTCGCGCAGAAATATTAAACTGCAGATTGCCGATTTTGTCTTTTATCGTCTCCTTGCCGAAAAGAATTTTTGTTTCGCGTCCCAAAATGACGTTATTTTTGTAAGTTTGAATATTTTGCTGAATGGTTGAAACTTCGGGAAGTTCGGAGCGAATGGCGCGGACAATTTTTTTTTCGTCGGGAAGATTTTTTTTCGCCGTGACCAAAACCGCCATCAATTCGCCGTTGAAACCGACCCGCCCCATGACGTGCCGCAAAATTCCTTTGTGCCGGTCTTCGTCATAAGCGGGAATTTTAAATTTGTTCGCGATTTTTTTCACGGCACGCAAAATTTTATCGTTGCCTTCGCGCTGAATCATGCAGGAATCGGTATCAATAATCTTGTGAGAATTTTTTTCGTAACAGCCGATGATGATTTCAGAATTTTTTCGACCGACGGGAAATTGCATTTTGTTTCGGTAATGCAAGGGATTTTTCATGCCGAGAGTCGGCAAAATTTCCACGCCGTCAAGTTTGCCGATTCTTTCAACCGCGTCGATAATTTGTTGACGTTTAATTTCAAGTTGCGCGGGATAATTTAAATGCTGAAGTTGACAGCCTCCGCACTGAAAATAAATCGGGCAGAACGGTTGAACTCTCTCCGCACTTTCACGCAAAATTTTTATCAACTTTCCAATCGCGTAATTTTTTTTCACGACCTCAATTTTTGCCAAAACTTTTTCAGTCGGCAAGGCGTTTTCGATAAAAATTGTAAAATCTTCAAGTCGCCCGACACCTTCGCCACTTGAGCCGAGTCCGAAAATTTCCACTTCATAAATTTTGTTCAATTCAACAGGTTGCATAAAAAACATCTCCATAAAGTAAAAAAAGCCCGTCAAAAATTTTTTGAAGAGCTTTTTTGTTCGTTGAAAAAAAATATTTTAATTCTCGCGCTTTACGTTATCGCCGTAAATTGTTTTCCAATCGTTTTTCATTGAAATTGTATTGTAACCGCGTTTTTCGGCGAAAATTTTTTCTTTTTCCGCGCGTTCGGGTTTACCAAGTTCGCGTTCGGTATCGTCGCACAAAACATAAAAAGCCTCACTGCGATATTTATTTTCTTGCAAAGTGTATTCAAACATCGAAGTATCGCCGGAAGAATTTCCGAACGCCAAAACAGGTTTTTTGCCGATTTGATTTATTATCGAGAAAATTTTCATGGTCTTTGCGTTATTTTGGAGGGGCTCGCCGGAAATGACGATTTTTTCTTTGCGACGGTCAAAAAAATGATCTCCGGGCTTATCTTTGCCCATTTTTGTCGAAGTGTAGACAAAATCCGACGCGATAATTCTGTCGTATTGAATCGGCAAAATATCGCCGACGAGTTCGCGCGTCGTGCTGACACCGCAAGCCGTATCGACGTAAACTGCAAAGCCGTTGTTGCTCAAATAAGAAATTATTTCGACCATCGGCAAATAAAAAGCCTCACCGCGCTTTAAATTCGTCAAGCCGGTTTCATTCGTCTGCATAAAATTTCTGACATAAGCGCGATATTCTTCATCAGTCATGCCCGCGTACGCTTTCGTCAAATAGCTGATGTATTTTTCGTTTTCGGCGTCGGACCAACCGGTTTTGTTGTAAACTTTCGGCTTGATTTTTTTTGCAAAGTTGACCATATCTTTCGGCGTGTTAAAATTTTTGTCTTCCAATGCGCGATAAAGAAACATTGCCTCTTGAAAGTAAATCGGGGCGGTTTCGCAATAAAAGGTCCCGTCCATGTCGAAAGTCGCGATTCTGTCTTCGGGCGGAATAAAATTTTTGCTTATCGGATTTGTAACATCTTCGACAAAATCGACAATTTTTTTCAAAGTCGGCGAATTTTCATTCCAATATTTAAAATCGCTTGCCGTTTCAACTTTGATTGCGGAAATTTCCTCACGAGTTGCGGCATCGGAAATTGAAAAACTTCCGAGAGAAAAAATTCCCGCCAAAATCGCCGCCAAAATTTTTTTCTTCACAAAAATCCCTCCAAAAAATTTTTGCCATTATAACATAAAAAAATCTCCGACAAAATTTTTTTTGCCGAAGATAATTTTTTTTAATCTGCGAAAAAAATTTTTATTTTGCATAAGCGATTAAATTTTCTTGCGTCAAGGTGTCGAAGTTTTGAGCGGTTAAAAAATTTTTTCCGAGAGAATCTATTGTAATTTCGTGAGTGATATAAATCCATTCGTCCGAGTCGTGATTATTAAAAGTCAAGTCAACATTATCGTCAAGCAAAGGCAAATTGTATTCGGCAAAATTTTTATTCGCCGTTTGCGCGTAATATGTAACCGAGCCGCTTGAATCTTCAACCGTGATATTTTTGTCTTTGCCTTTTTTCACTGTAAGGGAACCGTTGCCGATTGAAAAAACGAAATCATCACCGCTGTAATAAGTGCCTTTTACGGAGCCGGAGGAAAGATAAATTTTGTCCGCGCCTTCCGTGTAATCGGTGACAATATCGTTGCCCGTGCTTTTTGCGTAAACGAAAACATCTGCGCCCTTGCCGCCGGTCAAAGTATCGTTGCCTGCGCCGCCGTTCAAAGTATCTTTTCCCGAACCGCCCGAGATAAAATCATTGCCCTTGCCGCCTTCCAAATAATCGTTACCGCTTGCGCCGTAAATTCTGTCATTGCCGCCACCGCCGCGAACAGTATCTTTGCCCGTTCCGCCCGTCAAAGTCGCGGGAGCAGAAAAAGAACTGATGAAGGATATAAAATCATTTCCCGTTCCGCCGTTTATGTATTTTCCGCCGACCGCGTAAATGGTATCGCTACCCGAGCCGCCGTTTATGGTGTTGCTGAAAGACGAAGATTTATGAACGCCGCCTCTTACGCTGATGAAATCCGCGCCCGCGCCGCCGTCAATTTTTGAATTCCAGAAAAGACCTTTGACGGTGTCATTGCCGTTGCCCGCCTTGACTGTCGCATAATAATTGTCCGTGCCGTAAACCGAATCATCGCCGGCCCCCGCGTTTATTGAGGAATTATTTCCGCCGTCGTTGTGAATGGTGTCATTGTAAGCCGTGCCGCTGACGATTGTATTTTTGCTTGTGTTGGAGATAATATTACCGGTTCTGACGGTGATTTCTTCTGTTGCGCTCTGTTTTGCGAGGTAGTGCAAGAACATATAACCGCCCGCGTAATCGGGAGCATCTACGCCCGACACTTCATCATAACTGTCGGAAAAGTCAAGCGATTGTTTCAACAAAGACGCATTACCCGCCAAAGTTGTAATATCTTCGCTTCTTTCGTCGTCGATGCCGTGAGTAAGTTCCGCCATTCCTTCGGAAATCATTGTGGGCAATTCGGCAAAATAATCAATATTCGCCGCCATAACCGCGTGAGTCATCTCGTGGGCAAGAGTTCTGTCGAGATAACCGGCAACCATGTCGATTGTCGAGCCGTTCGGGTCGGAAGTATTCACGTTGTTGTAATAGTACATATTTATCGTCAAGTCTAAATCGTCTGAAAGTCCGGTTTCCGCGTTGTACCAATAGCCCGTTGTTGCAAGGACGCTGTTGCTTTCGTTGACAAAGCCGGTGTGAATAGTTTTTACGGTAGATTCAGAATTTGAGCCGAAACCGTAATTGCTTCCGTAACTTGACTCAATCAAATCAAGACTGCCGCTCGCCCACCAAGTATAAAGACCGCGCCACATAAATTTTTGCTTATCCGATAAACTGCTGAAACTTGTGGCGGTGTAATGAGACTTTTTATTGTAGGTCGTCAGCGTTCCAAGTTTAAATGTTACGTCGTTTGTGGTGAAGGAATTGCCGCTGAATTTTTTGATGCTGCCGCTTTCGGGAACAATACTTTCGGCGGTTTTTGCAACAGAGCCGCCCATATCCGAGCCGGTAAGTGCGCCCGTGTCCGCATTTTCCAAGATAATTCCGCATTTTTCTTCAAGAAATTCCGTCGCACTTTTTGCATTTCGGCAATCTTGAACCATTTGATCTACAACGTCTTGAGCACTGCTGAAATTTGAACAAGCCCGCACAGCCTCATCAATCGCCGCAGTTCCTCTTTCGCTTGTATCGTCCAAAGACTTCATAAAACTTTGAATTACGTCTTTTTGAGTTGACATGATTAACCTCCCTTTCAAAAAAAATCTTTTCATTTCATAAAAAAATATATCAAAAAATTTTTTTCGAGGCAAATTTTCTAATGAATTTTTAATAATTCTCTAAGATTTCTTTAAAAAAAAATTTCGTTAAAGACTTTGGAAAACTTAATAAAGACGCCACAGTCAAAGAGGGAACCTCACCAATTTCCTCAAAAAAATTTTTTAAGACGACCACCAACCGTCTGAAGGGAGGTTTTAATCGGAAGGATTGAGATGAGCATAAATTTTCAAATCTGACGGGACGAAGGAAATTTTTCAAGCCTTCGTCCTTTTTGTTTGCCGAAAACTTTTTTTTCTTGCATTTTTGCCCGCGCTGTGCTAAACTTCCTGCGCTGTAAGGAAATTTATTTATGGGGGTGTCGATTTTGCCGAACATCAAAGCATCAGTGAAAAGCGTAAAAAAAGATGCGAAACGTCGCGCACGCAATGTATTTGAAAAGGATCGCTTCAAAAAAGCTCAAAAACAAGTGCTTGCCGCGATTGCTTCGGGAGACGCGGAAAAAGCCAAAGAACTTTTGCCCGCAGCTCATAAAGCGATAGATCAAGCGGCGGCGAACAATACAATTCACAAGAACAACGCCGCTCGCAAAAAATCTAAGTTGACTTTGAAAGTCAATGCGCTTTCCGCATAAGATTAAAAAAAGTTGCCGCCACGGTTAAAAGTGGCGGCTTTATTTTTTTTGAGATAAAACAAACGAATTATTCAGCAAAAAAGACTTGCATGCTCAAAAGTGAATGGGGCATTGATGATGCGTTCCTTGAATCTGCTTACTTCAATAATCTTATCTAAAATTTCAACAATTTTTTATCTCGCAAACTCGCTGATAATTATCCAACATTTCAAGCGCAATTTCTTCGTCTGACATTTTTTTGCTGAAACCGTAAATATCCAAAACAATTTCGTCCAAATTTTTATGTGCGTCGCGAAGGTCTTTCGGCATTGTAATTTCGTCGTATAAATCGGCAAAACTTGCGTCGGGATAATTTTTTCGCACTTCCAAAATATTTTTCGCCGCCAAAATCAACTCCGCGTACTGTATAAATTCCATTTTCACCCAAACAAAATTATTGTAAACAATTTTTGCTGAATATCTGTAATCAGATTTTAATCGACCTGCAACCAATCTCATCCAAGCCATATGAACCGAACTCGTCAAAATTCCAAAATGCCAAATTTCTGCGTCAGGAATTATTAACAAGGAATCTGTACAAATAAAATTTTTATCCAAAAAATCCATTGGAATATAAAATCTTTTTTCAGAAGAAGTTTTTGGAATTGCGATAAATTTTTCAGGAACAAAAGTTTCGCGAAATAAATGCGGAGTATCGGCTAATTTTTTTCTGTCCGCCGCGCCGTTTAACCTGTCTTCCTTGCATTTTTTGACGCGTTCATAAATAAATTTATTGTTTTTGATTTGTTCGGGAGTTGCATCGACTAACCAAAGGCAATATCTTTTTTTATTGTGCAAAAATTCTTCGCCGCCGATAAGTCTTTTGATAAATTTTTTGTCTTGAGGATATTTTTTCACGAAAAAATTTTTTTCATCTTCGGACAAAATTAAATTTCCGCCGTCAGCCGGTCGATTGCCTGTAATAATTTTTGGAACGGGGCAAAGCGGTTCTGATCTGGATTTAACAAAAATATTCGGTCCGGGCATCAAATAAAAATTTATATTTTCGACTTCTCGAAAATTTTTTTCATCATAATAAAGTTTCGCCAAAATTTTTCACCTCGAAGCTTTTTTGAAAATTTTTCTTTAAACAAAAATATTTTCCTGCAAGAAAAATTGACAAAAAATCTTGTACAATAAAAAAATTTTTGTGCTATAATACGCACTGTTGTTTTTTGGGGAGGAAAATTTTATGAGATTGACCGCCGTCATGAATAAATGGCAGCCGCTCCGACATTTGGGAATTGTTTTGGGCTGTCTGATTGCCGCCTGCTCAATAAATTTGTTCGTCGTGCCGAGTCACCTTTTGACCGGTGGCGTGACGGGAATTGCGATGATAATTTATTACCTCGCCGAACTTCCCATCGGCTTGCAAACTTTTATTTACAACATTCCGCTTTTGATTGCCTCTTATAAACTTTTGGGAAAAAATTATACAATCGACGTGATTATCGGGACGGTTGTTTTTTCTTTTTGCCTGGACGCGACGAGATTTTTAAATGCTTATGCGCCGGCTGAAGATATGATGTTGGCTTCGGTTTACGGCGGAGTTTTCAACGGCATAGGTTACGGAATTGTTTTCAGAATGAACGGCTCGACCGGCGGTTTCGACATTCTCGGCGCGATTATAAAAAAATATTACTCGATGAACATGGGGACGGTGATTTTCGGTTTCAACTGCGTTATCGTCACGATTGCGGGCGTGCTTTTCGGAATCGAACCGGCGATGTTTACTTTAGTTTGCATGTACACAAATTCGATTATGACTGACAAAGTTATCGCGGGACTGAATCGGAGCAAAACCGTTTTAATCGTTTCCGAAAAGTCGAAGGAAATTGCTGACGGAATTATGAACGAAATTAAACGCGGCGTAACTTTTCTGCACGGGCAGGGAGCTTTCAGCGGCGACGAAAGAAATATTGTTATGGTCGTCGTGAGTTTAACTCAAATTGCCAAATTAAAAATTATCGTTCACACGCTGGACAGAAATGCTTTTATGCTGATTATGTCGGCGAGCGAAGTTGTCGGGCGCGGTTTCAGCAGACCGAGCCGAACAAAAAAAATCCCCGTCAAAGATCAGCTTTCGCCGGAAGTGGAGGAAAAACTTCAAAAAGCTCTTCGCGGCGGAACTTAAAATAAAAAATTTTTCTACATTTCTTAATTGATTTGGAGGATTTTAAATCATGGAAATTACCTATCTGCTTAACAGCGGATTTATGATTAAAGACGAAAAAATTTTGTTGCTCTTCGACGACTTCGACGACCCCGCGCAGGTTGCCGATCGAGCCGTTGACAAAGGAAATTTTGAACATCTTTATATTTTCGCGTCGCATGCACATTTCGATCACTTCGGAACTCATATCCGCGCCTATGCGCCGAAAGTTTCGCGCTACATCTTCAGCCACGACATCAAGCGAACAAAGCGCGTCAGAATTTTTCCGCCGAACGAAATAACCTTCATAAGAAAATACAGCGCGTGGGAAGGAGACGGCATCAGAGTTTTGACTTACGATTCGACTGACGTGGGAGTTTCTTTTCTTGTCGAGCTTGAAAGCGGCAAAACAATTTTTCACGCGGGCGATTTTAATTGGTGGCACTGGGAGGGAGACACCGAAGAAAATAAAAATTTGGCGGACAGACTTTTTAAAAAGCAGATGAAACGTTTGCAGGGCTTGGAAGCGGACGTGGCATTTTTTCCCGTTGACGGCAGGCTCGGCAATACTCAAGAAATGGGCGTGACCGAATTTGTCAAAAAAACCAACGTGAAAACTTTGGTTGCGATGCACAGAGTCGGTTATCCCGCGTGGACTCCTTCGCAAAAATTTTTGACGGAAGCGCGAGATTTGCCCGTTTGGTCGCCCGTAACTTCCGGCGAAAAAATTAAACT